>JBEKNN010000054.1:0-37332 GCA_049522755.1 Bryobacteraceae bacterium
TCAGCAATCCGGCCGCGGTTTGGGACGAATTCCGGCCCTGCGTGCTGGGGTACGACACAAGCTGCGCCGGCGGCAGCGGCCTGCGCGGCCTTCCGACCTGGAACCTGGACGCGAACCTGGTGAAGGACATCGGGATCTATAAAGAGCGTGTGGGCGCCCAGTTTTTCGTGCTGGTCACCAACGTGATGAACCACTTCCAATCGAACGGGCCGAGCCTTACTCTCAGTAGCCCGACGACATTCGGCCAGATCGGCGGCGGGGGCACGCCGCGGAATATGGAGTTTGGAATCAGGGTCCACTTCTAGGGAGACTGCTCGCGGAGAGATTGACTTGGGTCACGTCTTCGACAGCAAGCAAAGGCATTTCACGCCAAGGCGCAAAGGAAACGCATAGATAGGGCCGGAAGAGTTCCCGCGGTCCGGCCCCGTGGAGTGCGGAATCACACATTGCACTTACTGATACGGTAAAGGCCGGGAAACCCGCGCGATTCGCCACTGGGCTTTCCCGGCCTTTAGCTTTTAGCGGCGGCCACGGAAGCCGCTGCGTCCGCGGAAGCCGCCATTGTAACCGCGGTTTACAATCGCCGGCCGGCTATAGCCATAGCCGTAGCCGCCACCAAAGCCCAGTCCAATTCCAACTGACGGGCCGCCATAGACTGGCCCAGGCGCAACGTACGCAGGGTACGGCGCAGCATAGTAAGGACTGTAACCGGGATAGGCGTAGGGCACGTACGGCGCCGGGCCGACATATACCGGCGCTCCGATCGAGACTCCGAAACGGACCCGGGCATCTGCCTGTTTGGGCGCAGCGAACGCCAACACGGCAGTTAAAGCAATTAATGGAAGTCCAATCTTTTTGATCATCTTTCCACCTCCATAGCTATAGACGCCGCGGCGACAAGGTGGAATGAAAAGGTGTGTAAATGTCGCGGGGCGGAGCGAATGGGGAGTTTTGCGGGAAAGGGCAAGATTGGACAGGCCGGGGGGCCTGTCCTACTTGGGGGCCATTTTCACGATGTCGATGGCGCCGATCTTGACCCTTAGATACACACGGTGCGCGGGCGGCGGCGCGGGACCGAGAAGGCTTTCCCCGATGTGCAGCGGCGTACGGTACTTTCCGTCGTAATCGCTGTACACTTCGCCTACCCTGCTGCGAGCGTCGATGGAATACTGCGCCGGGTCGTCAAGCTGAACAACGATGGCGCCGGTGCGCGCGGTGGCCTCGATATCGCCGGCTACATCGTACAGAATCACATCGCCGTTTCCGTGATGGACGATGAGGTGAGAATCCCGCGGAACCATGACGCGGTAATTCATATCCGAGTTGGTCGCGCCGCGTACTTGGCGAACGAAGTAATTGCGGTGAGGCAGCGTGGTCGTGATTACCAGCTCGTTGCCCGAACGCTTCTCAGTTTTGAGGGTGATGCGCTCCAGGTTGCCTTTCTCGCGGTCTTTGTTGGTTGCATCGGCATAGTCAAAGCGCGTGAATGTCACCTGGACTTGCGGCTGGTCCCAACCTTCAATGTTCAATTCGCCCACGCTGCCCTCGAAGCGAATGGTTCCGCCCGCGGCGAAATCCACCTTGTCGGTGGTGACTACCTGGACCGGCTGCAGGGGTGTTTTCGGCAGAAGCGGCAGGCAAAGCGCCAGCGCCAGCGGCGCGACTCTACGGATCATATTTCTATCATCGCATGGGGGCGGAAACGCTCCCGTAGGGATCGCGTCGGAACTGATTTGGCTGGTCGAAGAGCGGGTCCAGGGGGACCCGCGCGGACCAGGGGGTCCGCCCTACAATCTTCACTGGTGTATGCTGGGTTTCTCATGGAACTCAAGCTTGTCCCCCTCGAGATTCCCGAAGGCGGGAATGTGATTCTGGGCCAGTCGCACTTCATCAAGACCGTGGAGGATATTTACGAGGCGATCGTCAACACCGTCCCGCAGATGAAGTTCGGGGTGGCGTTCAATGAGGCGTCGGGGCCCTGCCTGACGCGGGTGGATGGCAACGACGAGCCGCTGCGCGCGGTAGCCGCGAGGAACGCCAGCGCTATCGCAGCCGGGCATATCTTTGTGGTGGTGATGCGCGAGGGTTATCCGATCAACGTGCTCGGCCGGATCAAGGACGTTCCCGAGGTTTGCTCAATCTACTGCGCGACTGCGAATCCGGCGCAGGTGGTGGTGGCGGAAAGCGAGCAGGGCAGGGGAGTGATGGGCGTGATTGACGGCGCGCCGCCAAAGGGCGTTGAGAGCGCGGAAGACGTGGAACGGCGCCGCGCATTCCTGCGGACGATCGGGTACAAACGGTAGCGCCTGGTAGCGATTTACTGGCCAGGCATTCTCGCCAGCGCCGCGGAGGAGCTATCTTTCGGCCTCAGGCCACTCGAGCATCCGTTTTCTTATACCAATACTCTGTTATTCCATAAATTTTTTATATCATAAGAATGTCCTTAGACCATTCTAAGAACTTCGCCTAGACCACTGCTACCGCCATGAAACCCCGCAGGACCCTACTAATAGGTTGGGACGCCGCCGACTGGAAGCTGCTAAATCCTTTGGTAGAGAACGGCGCGATGCCGGTGTTCGGGCAACTGATCGAGCGCGGCGTGCTGGCGGATAATATCACGCTCGAACCGATACTTTCCCCCATGCTCTGGAACTCGATCGGGACCGGAAAACGCGCGGACCGGCATGGAATTCTGGGCTTCACCGAGGTGGACCCGGAGACAGGCAGGGTGAGGGCGGTCAGCAGTACTTCGCGCCGCTGCAAGGCGCTGTGGAATATTCTGTCGCAGAACGGATATCGCACCAACGTAGTGGGCTGGTTTGGCGGCCATCCCGCGGAGCCGATCCGGGGCGTGTGCGTTTCCGACGCGTTCGCGCGCGCGGTTCCGCGCAAGGGCAAGCCTTGGCTGCTGCTGCCCGGCACGGTTCATCCGGAATCGCTCGGCGCGGAACTGGCGCCGCTGCGCATCCGGCCCGAGGAGATCGACGCGGAGACGCTGCGGCTCTTCGTGCCGCAACTGGCGCGCGCCCGCGAATTGAAACCGGGGGTGCTGACGGTCCTGATGAAGGTTCTGGCCGAGTGCTTCACCACCCATGTGGCCGCCACATGGGCGATGGAGAACACGGAGTGGGATTTCATGGGCGTGTACTACATCGGCATCGACCATTTCTGCCACGCGTTCATGAACTACCATCCGCCCAAGCCGGAGTGGATCGACCAGGAGAGCTTCGAGCTGTTCCACGACGTGGTGAGCGCCGGCTATCGTCTGATGGACCTGTTCCTGGCGCGGCTGCTGCAACTTGCGGGACCTGAAACCACGGTGATGATTGTCTCCGACCACGGGTTCCACAGCGACCACTTGAGGCCGCGCGAGATTCCCGACGTTCCCACCGGTCCCGCCACGCAGCACCGGCCGCTGGGAATTTTCGCGCTGGCGGGCGAAGGCGTGCGGCGCGACGAGCGGATCTACTCGGTCAACCTTCTCGACATTGCGCCCACGGTGCTGGCGTTATTCGGACTTCCGGCGGGAGAAGACATGCCGGGGCGCGTGCTGGCGGAGGCTTTCGAGACTCCACCGGCGCTTCAGCGGATTCCAAGCTGGGAAGCGGTGGACGGCGAAGACGGGCGGCATCCACCGGGCTTCAACATGCGAGTGGAGCATGCCGACGAGCTGCTGGAGCAGTTCGTGGCGTTGGGCTATATCGATCCGCAGCCGCCCGGACTGGAGGCGGCCGCGGCAAGCTGCGAGCGCGAGCGCCAGTGGAACCTGGCGCGCGCGTATACCAGCACATGGCGCTTTGCCGAAGCGCTGCCGCTGCTGGAAGAGCTGCGCGCGGGTACGCCGGAGCGGACGGATTTTGCGCTGGCTCTGGCCGATTGCCAACTGCGTCTGGGGCTGAGCGATGAGGCGCGGTGGACCGCCGAAAACGCCATGAAGGATCGCGGGACCTGCGCCGTGGCGGAGTATGTGCTTGGCAAGATCGCGTTCGAGCAGCGCCGGTACGCCGAGAGCCTTCAGCATTTCCTGGAGGCTGAGCGGCGTCACGCCCGGGTGCCCGAGTTGTGCAACCGCATTGGATTCGCCTACTTGAAATTGCGTAAGTGGAACGATGCGGGGCGGGCATTCGAGAGAGCCCTCGAGATGGATCCACATAACGCGGTGGCGCACCAGGGGCAGGCGCGGGTGGCGTGGCGGCGGCGGCGCTATGAAGAGGCGGCGCAGGCGGCGTTGACCTCGGTGGCATGCCGTCACGATCTGCCGCCCTCGCACTTCTGGCTGGGGATGGCGCTGCTGCCGCTGGGCCGGCGCGAGCGGGCGATTCAGGCGTTCGAAACGGCGCTTTCGTTTCAGCCGCCGCTGCGCATTGCGCACCGCATGCTGGCGCGGATTCACGGCGATACGCAGCAGGGCCGGGTGCACCGCGAAGCGGCGGCGGAATTCGTGCGCACGCAGAGGCGGCGGCAGCAACAGCTGGAATCCGTCAGGCAGGAAGCGCGGCATCGGGCCATCGATCGCGCTGAAGCCCGCGCCGAAGCGCGCGCGGAAACGGGGCAAGGCGTTCCGGGTGCAGCGCCGTCCATGGAATTCGTAGTGGTGTCCGGCCTGCCGCGCAGCGGAACGTCGCTGATGATGCAGATGCTGGCGGCGGGCGGCCTGCCGGCGATGACCGACGGCCGGCGGTCGGCCGACCCCGACAATCCGGAAGGCTACTACGAGTGGGAGGCCATCAGGCAGGTAGGGGCGCGTCCGGAGATCCTGCAGGAAGCCGCGGGCAAGGCGATCAAGGTGATCTCGATGCTGTTGCCCGCGCTGCCGGCGCGGCATCGCTACAAGGCGATCTTCATGGACCGGCCGGTGGAGGAAGTGGCGGCATCGCAATGGAAGATGATCGAGAATCGGGAGGCCGCGCATCCGGGCGCCAGTCGTGAGAAGATGGCGGAGATGCTGCGCGATCATCGGGAGCAGATACTGCACGGGCTGAAACGCGCGCAGTACTTCAGCGTGCTGGTGGTGGATTATCCGGCGCTGGTGCGCGCGCCGGAGGAATGGCTACAGCGGATTCGCGAGTTTGTCGGCGTGCCGCTGGACGCCGAGGCGATGCGCGGCGCGATCCGGCCGGATTTGCATCGCAACCGGTAGAGCGGGCGGAACGACGGATGGAAGAGCGATGCATCGGCGAGCAGTATGCCGATGAGCTGTTGCGGAAGTGCGAAAGCCCGCGGTTTTCTGTCGCATGCGTGGCGGTGGTGATTCTTGCGGTCGCGTTTCCCGCGTCGGCCCAGGACGATGTCACCACCCAGAACGGGGCGAGCGCGTACGGCGGCGGATTTATTACCGGCCCAGCTTCCAACCCGCTCAGCTTCCTGAACGGTCCGGCATATCGGACCTTCGGATCCGCGGACCCTTATGATTTCCCCGATTTCGCTCCCGCCAGCCTTCTGAATCGACAGTTGCCGCAGTGGCTCAGCTTCGGATGGGAAGAACGGTTCCGGTATGAGGGCTACCATAACAGCGCATTCAAGTTGAACAACAACGATTCGTATATCCTGCTGCGGTCCCGTCTCCAATTGAATATCCAACCCGCGGAATGGCTCAAACTGGTGACACAGGTGCAGGATGCGCGCCCGTTCATGCAGAAACCGCCATGGGGTCCGCCAAACCTGAACGCGTGGGATCTGAAGCTGGCTTATGCCGAATTCGGCGATCCGGAAAAACAGTGGATCAGCGTGCGAGTGGGGCGTCAGTTGATCAACTACAACAATACGATCATCGCGAATTCGGAATGGCGCAACCAGGGGCGATCCTACGATGCCGTGGTGGCGAACCTACGCTACGATCGCTACCGTCTGGGCCTCTTCGCCGCTTCGGTGGTGGTTCCCCTGGCGGAAGGCATCAGCCATCACCAGGAAGGGAACAATATTTACGGCGCCTATGGCGGGATTGACCATCTCATCCCAAACTCCGTGCTGGAGCCGTTCGTGCTCTGGCGCGTTCAGGCGAGCGTGGCGATTGAAACGACGGCCAAGATCAAGACCGGCAAGCAGGATGAATGGGCCTACGGGTTCCGCTTCAAGGGCTTGACGTTTAAGAATCTCGATTACTCGGCTGAGTGGATCGGCGAGCGCGGCGCTGACGGCCCCAACGGCATAGACGCATGGGCCACAACCTTCGGCGCCGGATACAGAATCGCCGAGATCTGGTGGAAGCCGCGGCTGTTTTATCAGTTCGACTACGCTACCGGCGACAAGAATCCCACGGACGGAGAGCACGGCACGTTTGACACGATGTATCCGACGGCCCACGACCGCTTCGGGATCACCGACCAGTTCGGCTGGCAGAATATTGTCGCTGAGCGCGCAGGCGTCACCATTGAGCCGCGGCATCGGTGGACGGTTACCGGGCAGTGGCTGGACTTCTGGCTGGCGAGCGCGACGGACGCCCTGTATAACACATCCGGCGGCAGCATCGTTCGCGATACGACAGGGAAATCGGGGACGCATGTTGGTAACGAATACGATGCGTACACGTGGTACGAGCTGAACCGCCACGTCAACGTCGGCGTGGGGGTCGGCCATCTGCAGGGCGGGGAGTTTCTGCGGAACACGGAAAAAGGCCCGAATTACAACAGTCCCTATTTCGCGATCAACTTCAAGGACGACGGAAAAACGAAATAGAACTCGTCGGAATAGCCATATCTGCGATATGATGTCACGCAATCCATATGCAACGATTTCCGATGGTTCTCTTACTCGCCGCGGCCGGCCTCTATGGTCAGACTAACCCGCTGCAGGAACTGGTTGACGCTGCGCGCGCGGATTCTCCCAGGCTGAAGGAACTGCTCGACCGGAAGGACGAGTGGGGCAACCGCATTCCCGAATTGAACGGACGCGACGGTGTGGCCGTATGGGGCCAGGAATTCTTTTTCGCAGTGCAGAGCGCGTCTGCCGCGACTGTGGTTATCGATGGAGAACCGCCGGTCCCGTTGAAGGAAGTGCCGGGCACGAATTACTGGTATCTGCTCAAGCGGCTTCGGCTTGGTACGACGCATCAGTATCACTATTTCGGCGGTGGAAGGGAGATCGGGGCGTACCAGGTGGCCGGCTATAACCCGGATTCCTATCCGATTGCCGGGGTGGCGCCGGGCAAGCTGAGCGCGCGGAAGACACTCAAGAGCGCGGTGTATCCGGGCATGTCGTCTAACTACTGGGTGTATGTGAACGCGGGCGCCGACCTTACGAATGGCGCGCCGCTGATGGTGTGGCAGGATGGCGAGACCATCGTCGGCAACCAGGACCTGATGCGCCTGCGGCTCCAGATTGTATCGGACAATCTGGTGGCCAAGAAGCTGATCCCGCCTATGGTGCATGTGCTGATCCAGCCCGGCACGGGAGGCGAAGCGCAGACGATGCGCAGCATTGAGTATGACACCGTCTCCGACCGTTACGGTAAGTATCTCGAAGAGGTGCTGGCGGATGTCGAGAAGACTTACAAGATAAGGCATGACGCTTACTCGCGCGCTATCGCCGGCGCTTCGTCGGGCGCTATCTGCGCATTCAACGTCGCCTGGTATTACCCGGACAGGTTCAGCCGCGTGCTGTCGCACATTGGCAGTTACAGCGGAATTCAGTGGCATCCGGAAAGGAATCAGGACGGCGGTTACATCGTACCTTACAACGTCCGGCGCGGGGCCAAAAAGAACCTGCGTGTGTGGATGTCCGACGGCGCCGACGATCAGGAGGCTAACTCCGGAAGCTGGCCCCTGAATAACATTCAGCTCGCCAACAGCCTGAAGCTGAAAGACTACGATTTCCACTTTCGCTTTGGCGTCAGCCTGCATGCTATCGCGCAAGGAGCCATGGACCTGCCGGAATCGCTCACCTGGCTGTGGCGCGATTATGATGCCGCCAAGACGCAGCAGAATTATCAGATGGAGGAAACCGAGCGCGCCCGGCCTCTGTTCCGCGTGAGCATTACGAATCGCGATGCGTGGTAGCGGCAGGCGGAGTGTCGCCGGCAGCGGCGCGCTGTGCAGGCCTTCATTTTTGCCGGACCTGGAATCGAAACGAATAGCCGACGCCGATGAAGTGATCCACGGCGGCGCGAGACAGTCCGGCCCCAACGTGGAAATCAAGCTGCTGGAGACGGCCCAGCTTGTACGCCGTACCGAAGTGCAACAGGTGTCTCGGGGCGCCGCGCTCGGGAAAATCGCCCGCATATTCGATGAAGGCGTCCCATGGCCCAGTAAGTTGCCGGTCGAAGAGGAACGTCGATTCGCCAGTCAAGTTTCGGACGCCAGACTGTGTCGGCCAGTACAAAGACAACATTCCGGCCGCGGTCCAGTTTGCGGAAAGTTTCTGCGACCATGGCAGTTGCACCCCCGGGTCATACCCGTGACTGGATACGGCGTTGGCCCCGGTCGGGAAGCTCAGGAACACGATCAGCGAGGCGTCGAATCCACTTTGTGTATGTCCGATCTGTTGCTTGACTCCCAGAGCGAGGTCGCCGAACCCCGAAGCAAGAGCCGCGAAGTTATAATCCGGAACCGTAAACCGCAGCTCGGTCGCGTCTGTCAAGCCGAACACCAGTAAACTCTCGGGAGCGTCGACGACGCGCTGGCCATCGGAGGTCGTGGCCTGGATACCGTTTTCAAGCTGCATGCTGCCGCTGGGGACGACGACGCTGGAGTTTGTAATCGCCGGCCGATCCGTTGCGATAGGGCCAGGTTGACCGTTTAACACAGCGATTCCACCTAGCAACGAAATGAATAGCGAACGCGCGAGTGTGTCGATGCTCCACGTTACCAGAGATGGACCGTATTTGCCATCACTTGGCCGGTGGGGCCAGCGATTCCCGTCCGCTGAGACGCGGGATGCTCCGATAAGATAATAAGACGAGCGCCGAATGCGATGTCATACCCGACTCATTGTCCGGGCCGCCTCCCCTCAGTGGGTAGACTTTGTGCATCCTGGCGTGGACAGTACATGGACCCGAATCGCTCATGAACATACTTGACCTGGTTGTCGGCAAGCCCATCAAGACCAGTGACGAACGCGCCGAGCAGATTGGCGCCGCGCAGGGTATCCCGATCTTTGGTCTCGATGCGCTCAGCTCAGCGGCCTACGGGCCGGAGGCGGCCCTTAGCCTTCTGATTCCGCTGGGCATTCTTGGCGTCCGGTATATTATGCCGATCAGCGCCGCCATCATCACTCTGCTGGTGATTGTCTACTTTTCCTATCGGCAGACCATTGGCGCCTATCCCAACGGCGGCGGTTCCTATACGGTTGCGCGCTTCAATCTCGGCCCATTCGCGGGCCTGCTTGCCGCGGCTGCGCTGCTGGCGGATTATATCCTCACGGCCGCCGTGGGCATTTCCGCGGGAGTGGGCGCGCTGGTCTCGGCCGTTCCGGGCTTGCTGCCGCATACGGTTTCTCTCTGCGTCGGCATTCTGATCGTCATCGCTATCCTGAATCTTCGCGGCGTGCGCGATGCCGGCCTGGTCTTCGCGGTTCCCACGTATCTCTTTGTCGGCACCCTGCTGATTACCATCGGTGGAGGTATTCTGCGGGTTCTACTGAGCGGCGGTCATCCCACGCCGGCAGCTCCTCTTCCGGCCGCGCCGCCCGTGACCGAAGCCGTCAGCTATTGGCTGCTGCTCAAGGTTTTCGCCAGCGGCTGCACGGCATTGACCGGCGTGGAGGCTGTGAGCAATGGCGTGCGGGCATTCCGTGAGCCCGCCGTGGACAACGCCCGGCGCACTCTCACGGTGATCATTTTTCTTCTGGCGGTGCTGCTGGCGGGGATTTCCTATCTGGTGAAAGTCTACGGCATCGTGGCAACGGATCCTGGCCAGCCCGGCTACCAAAGCGTTCTCTCTATGCTCATCGCCGCCGTTTTCGGCAAGGGAGTTTTTTACTACCTGACCATCGCCTCGATTCTGGTGGTTCTTTCACTCTCAGCCAACACCGCTTTCGCCGATTTTCCGCGACTCTGCCGCGCCATCGCACAGAATAACTACCTGCCGCACGTCTTTTCGTACCGCGGGCGGCGGTTAGTGTATACCTACGGAATTGTTGCCCTGGCGCTACTGTGCGGCGGCCTGCTGATTCTTTTTGGGGGCGTGACCGATCGACTGATCCCGCTCTATGCGGTGGGCGCCTTTCTGGCATTTACGCTTTCGCAGATCGGCATGGTGATGCACTGGCGAAAGAATCGCGGTCCGCACTGGGTGAAGTACGCAGTGGTCAACGGGATCGGCGGAATAGTCACCGGCATCACGGTGATTGTGGTACTGGTTGCGAAATTCGTCGAAGGCGCATGGATTACGCTTCTCTTCATTCCACTGACGATCCTTCTCTTCGTCTCTGTCCGCCGCCACTACCACTCTATAAAGCTGCTCACTGCATGCAAGGTTCCCGTCAACGCCGCAAGGCTCGCCGAGGCCCCCATTGTCGTCGTACCCGTAGAGAGCTGGAGCGACATCACCCGCTGCGGAATTGAATTCGCCGCCCGGCTGTCATCGGAAGTGATCGCCGTACACGTGGAGCCTGGCGAGCACTTCGAACTGTTGCAGGCGGACTGGGAACACTATGTGGAGCAGCCCTTTCGCAAGGCGGGCAAGGAACCGCCCAAACTGCAAGTCTTGCCTTCACCCTACCGCTTCGTGATCGTTCCGATCGCGCAGTTCGTTCTGGATCTCTCGAAGGAGCAACCGGCGCGCAGCATCATTGTGGTGATACCCGAGCTGGTGGAAGACAAATGGTACGAATACTTCCTCCACAATCAGCGTGCGCGGCTTCTCGAATGGGTGCTGCTCGCCCGCGGCAATGAACGGATCTTTACAGTGAGCGCGCCCTGGTACGTCGGGAAGCGAACGTGATTGCCACTGCGGGTGAAGCTGGATCGGAGCGCAACTCGGGGGCTGGGCTATTGTTTCTTGCCGGCCGGCGGCGCCAGTTGTTCTACCGACACATCCGAAAATATCACGGTGTCCGACGCGTCCGCTTTATGCGAGCAGACTACGAGTCCGACCAGTATCGGGCTTCGAAACGTGACCTCGGTGCGCGCAACTTGCCTCAACTCCGCGCCGTCCTTGGCGAGTGACAGGGCAATCCCGACGCCGGTCCGGACCACCTTCAGCTTGAACTTGCCCGGACTATCGAACGGGAGATCGAACGTGTTGGTGTTTTCGCCCTTGTTGCTCCGCCACTGAAGCCCAGGCATGCCGTTGCCGTGGATCACGAAGTCACCATAGGGCGAATCGGTATCGAGAGACTGGCGGAGCATGATCCCGGCCTTGCGGTGTTCTTCTCCTTGACCGAGGAACTGCAAGGTGGCCGTGACTGCAAAGTTGCCCGACATCTCTCGCCAGACATATTGGAACTGATCCTCTTTGGCCCAGATGTTAGCGCCGGAGCCGGTGATTCGATACTGGCCGCTCGATGCGCTAAACTCCGTGGACCCTTTCCGCAAAGGATCGCCGACGTCGCCGGAATTGGTGAAGGCGCCCAGGTTATCGCTCTGGGCGAAAGCCGAGGCAGTCAGCAGGCAGATAAGCGAAAGCTTACGCATGGTAGACATTATACGTCTCTGTTGAAATGCACGACTAAGACGCAAAACGAGCAATGGATCTTACCGGCGGAGTTACTTGCCGGCCGGTGACGGTAGTTGTTCCACCGACACATCCGAAAACAACACAGTGTTCGACGCGGCCTGTGTATGCGAGCTGACTCCGAGCCCGACTAACACCGGGCTTCCCAACTGGTTGTCGGTGTGTCCAAGTTCCCGCAACGCCGCGCCGCCCTTGGCCAACCACACGGTGATCGTGGAGCCCTGCCGCACCAGCTTCAACTGGAACGTCCCCGGACCTTCTATCGGGAGATCCACCGTGTTGGTATTATCGCCCTTGACGTTGCGGAACTGAACTCCCGGCATGCCGTTGCCGTGGACCACGAGGTGGACGAATGGCGAATCGGCGTCGAGAGTCTTGCGGAGCATGATCACGGCCTTGCGGTGCTCGATTCCCTCAGTGAGGAATTGGGCCGTCGCCGTGACCGCGAAGTTGCCCGACATCTCTCGCCAAACATAATGGAACTGATCCGCCTTGCCCCAGATATCGGTTCCGGAGCCTGTGATCCGGTACTGCCCCGTGGAGGCGTCAAACTCCGCGGACCCTTTCATCGGAGGAGCGCCTACGTCGTCGGAATTAGTGAAGGCGCCCAACTTTCCGGTCTGACCGAACACCGAGGCAGCCAACAGGCAAGCGATCGAGAGTTCACGCATGTGAAGATTGTAACTCCGAATTTCGATCTTGTCTTCCCGGATGCCGGAGTTGAATCGCGAAGATGTGAGGCGAGAAATCGAGCAGATCGGGCCGAGATTGACGAGGTCACGCTAAACCTCTTTGCGACCTGGCGGCTTGGCGTGATCATCGTCTTCAAGCCCATTGACGATTCGCGTGATGCCGTCTTCGATCGGCGGCACGTGAAAGTTGATTAGCATGCCAAGGCGCTTGTCGGCGAGCCTCAGATAGGTGAGAAGTTGCTTCTGGACCGGGAGGAGCGTCGCTGCCTTCCATAATTTCTCGCTAAGGCGCAAAGCCGCGAAGCACGCATCGACCCCTCCAGATCCGGTTGATTTTATGAAGCTTGCGCTTTGCCGTAACGCCCCAGAGCCCTTTGTACTTCTTCGGCAAGTTTGGAAGCGGAGTAGGGTTTTTGCAGGAATCCGGCAAGTCCGCGGCCCTGAAACCGCTCCGTGACTTCGGCCGAGCTGAATCCGCTGGAGAGCAGAATCTTCGCCGCCGGATCGATGCGCTTCAAATGTTCCAGCGCGGCCTCGCCGCCCATCACGGGCATGGTGAGGTCCAGAATCACCAGCTCGATTTCCCTGGCCATGCTTTCGAAGAGTTGCACGGCGGCCTGCCCGTTGTCCGCGGTCAAGACGCGATAGCCGTATTTTTGCAGGGTGACGCGCGCGGTTCTGCGCACCACCTCCTCGTCGTCCACCACCAAAATAGTTCCGCCGCCGGGGTATTGCTGGCGCTGCGATTTCACGGCGGCGGCGAACTCCGGCGCTCCGGCGGCGGGAAAGTAGATGCGGAAGGTGGTTCCCTGGCCCAATTCGCTCTCTACCTGGATGGCGCCGTGGTGCGATCGAATGATGCCCAGCGCCGCCGAAAGGCCCAGACCGCGGCCGGCGAACTTGGTGGTGAAGAACGGGTCGAAAATCTTCGCTTTCACTTCCTCAGTCATGCCGCAGCCGGTGTCGCGCACCTCGAGATGGACGAAGGCGCCCGGCTGCACCGGCGGCAAGCCGAAGGCCGGAAGAAGGGTGCGCGCATCCGCGGTGGATACGGACGTGGAGACGCGCACCATGCCGGGGTGGCCTCCGCAGGATTCGGCGGCGTTGATGAGCAGGTTCATGACGACCTGCTGCATCTGCGCCTTGTCGCATTCGACGGGCGGAAGATTTGAGGCCAGCGAAAGATCTACCGAGACCGCGGGCGAGACGGAGCGGGAAACCAGCGGCAGAATCTCGCGGACCATGGTGGAAAGGTCAACCGGCTCCACGACGAACTTGCCCCGGCCCGAATACGCCAGCATCTGGCGCGTCAGCAGCGCGGCTTTGTCGCTGGCGTTGACCACGTCTCCCATCAGTTCGAGAATGGGGCTGCCGGGCGGCAGCATCTCCTGGGCCAGGCTGGCATTGCCCAGAATGCCCACCAGCAGGTTATTGAAATCGTGCGCGATTCCGCCGGCCAGCACGCCCAGGCTTTCCAGCTTGGCGGTTTCGCGCAGCCGCTCTTCGGCGGCCTCCATGGCGCGCTTGTTGAGCACCTGCTCGGTGACGTCCGCGGCCATGGCGATGATGCCGGCTATCGTGCCGTCCGATCCGCGCCAGGGCGTGAACGTGAGATCGAAATAGCGATCCTCAATGGTTCCGCCTGCTCCGGGGTATTGCACTGGTATGCCTTTGCCGTTGTACGGCATGCCACTGCGGTAAACCTCGTCCAGAATCTTGACTATACCGCGATCCTCGGCGCGGCCCAAAGCTTCGCGAACAGTCAGACCGGTTACATCGCGGCCGAGCCGCTCACGGGTTAGAGGGTGGGCGAACTCATAGAAATGGCCGGGGCCACGGATGACGTCGATGGCCACCGGCGCCTGCAGAAACAGCGATTGCAGATGGGCGCGTTCGTATTCGGCTTCCGCGCGCGCGGCGGCGGTTTCAGCCAGCAGCCGCTCGCGCTCCTGCTCGGCTTTGCGGCGGTCCGCGATATCGCGAAAGATCAGCACCACCCCGGCCAACTCGCCGCCCGGCGTGCGGATGGGCGCGGCGCTATCGTCGATGGGAACCTCGCGCCCGTCGCGGGCCACAAGCACGGTGTGATTGGCCAGCCCCACCACGCTGCCCAGCCGCAGCACTTTGGCTACGGGGCTTTCCACGGCGGCGCGCGTTTCCTCGTTTACGATGCGGAAGATTTGTTCCAGCGGACGCCCTTCAGCATCGTCCTGCGGCCATCCGGTGAGCGCCTGCGCGACGGCGTTCAGCAGCGTGACACGGCCGGCTGTGTCGACGGCGATGACAGCATCGCCGATGCTTCCCAGCGTAATTTGGAACCACTCGCGCGCACGCTCCAGATCGGACGTGCGCTCGCGGACGCGCCGTTCCAGCTCATCGTTGGCGGAGCGAAGAACCTCCTCGACCTTGTTCCGGTACGCGGCCACGCGGCTGGAAAGGACCGCAATGAAAATCAGGGCAACGATACCCGCGTAATCGAAACGCGGTGGGATCAATAGCTTGCCGCCGGTCGCGATCACGGTGAGGCTTTCGATGGAGGCCGCGGCTACGAACAGGCCCGCGGCGAGTCCGAAGAACCAACCCGCGATCGCGATCGCCAGAAGATACGACAGGCTGATCAGGGGGCCCAGGTCCTTATTGCTTAGCAAGGTCGCCGCCAGTACCGAGGGGATGACGAGCAGCGCCAGAGAGAGCGCGCCGCGAATCAGCAAGGTGCGCAAGGAGCCTCGCAGCGGCGAACGCGAATGGGCCCGGGGGATCAAATAAGGAGTGTACTTCTTCGACCATCTACCGCCCTACTATTTCTGTGTGCAAGCGCACGTCGGCCTCCGCGTTTGTTTGGAATTCCGGCGCGATTTCTGGTGCAATCAGGAATTTGGGTCGCGTCTGAACTTCGATGTTTCCAAACCAGCAAATAATGAGACGCAGTTGCTGCGCGACGAGCAGGCTTGTGGCCGCAGCCGCGATTTTTGCCTGCGCCGCATGGGGCCAGATGACGCGGTCGCTGGCCGGTACGGTAGCCGATCCATCCGGAGCCGCGATTCCGGCTGCGAAAGTCTCCGCAACCCAGCGCGCCATGGGCGTCAAATTCGAAACAGTCACCAATTCGGCGGGTGCGTACGTATTCGAAGATTTGCCGCTGGGCGTCTACACGCTGGAGTTCAGCGCACCATCGTTCCGCGCCTTGCGCGTGGAGGGCATCGAGATTCACGAGGCCAGCGCCATCCGCCAGGACGCGGGATTGGAAGTCGCTTCGCAGAATGGCCAGGTTCAAGTGAAATCGTCCACGCCGCTCGTCAACACCGAAACCGCCGAGATCGGACAATTGATCGATTCGGAGCAGATTACGCAGTTGCCGTTGAACGGCCGCGATGTTTTCTCACTATTGCAATTGGCGGGAGGGGCCGAGACAGGCGTCAGCCCAGCCGCGCGGTTCACCAGCCTGGAGCGTCCGGCGCTTGCGGGAGGCCGCGCCGGATACACCGTGTTCCGCGTCGACGGCATCGATGTGAACAACCAGAATCTGCCTTCGGCGACGATCACGCCCGGGGTGGACGCCGTGCAGGAGTTCCGCGCCATCACCGATCTGGCGCCGGCTTCGGAAAGCTCCACTTCGACTGTGAGCGTGGCCATCAAGAGCGGCAGCAACGCGCTGCACGGAACCGCCTACGAGTTTTTCCGCAACAACGTTCTGGACGCGCATGCATTTTTCGAGCGGCAGATCGCGACGCCGGCATTTCATACCACGCCCGATCAGTTACGCTACAACCAGTTCGGCGGCGCGGTGGGAGGCGCCATCAGAAAGGACCGCACGTTTTTCTTCGGCAGCGTGCAGATCAGCCGCCAGCACACCCTCTCGCAGACCACTACGATTTATCCCACCGCCCAAATGCTGCAAGGCGATTTTTCGGGCGTCAACCCGCTGAGCGGCAGCGCCATGACGAACTTCGGACCGGTGACGGATCCGCTGACGCAAGCGCCGTTTCCGGGTAACCAGATTCCCGCCAGCCGCTTCTCGACCTTCGCATCCGCTTTTCTTCCAATCGCATTTTTGCCCGCGAACTGCATGCCGTGCCAGGCTGAGGGGCTGGGGTTCAATTTCGTTGGCCAACAGCCGGGCCTCGCTGACAGTGAACAATACATCGGCCGCATCGATCACCATTTGAGCCAGACCGACACGCTCTCGGGCACGTTTCAGATTGAACCCGCGCTAACGGTCTCAACACCCTCGCCCATTCCGGCTTCGGTGCTGGAGACTCCGAGTGATTCGTACATGGCGGCGATTAGCGAGATCCACATATTCAGCCCGGCGGCGGTGAATGAATTCCGCATCGGGTACGTACGCGACCGCGCAGTTTTGCAGCAGGCACAGAACGCCAACGGCGCATTCGACATGTTTCAGAACACGCCGACCAGCATTGCTTCGCTTTACCCGACGATAGATGTGGTCGGTTATCCTACCTTCGGCAATGGCGCCATTTCCGACCGCAACTTTGAAGTGGAAGAGTCCTGGGACGGCGCCGACAGCGTCTCTTATCTGCGCGGCAACCACGAATTCAAAGCCGGCTTCGAACTGATTCGCGCGCATTTCTATAACAGGGTAAACCTGAATGCGTTCTTCGTGTATGTGGACGGCCTGCCGTCGTCGCTCGGATTCACCGGCAACGGATTTGCCGATTTCCTGTTGGGCGTGCCATTCGAAGGAGTGACTTTTCAGGGCACCGGCAAGGCCGACATGGTGGAGCGCTCGGTCTATGGAAGCTACGTGCAAGACACCTGGAAGATGGCGCGCCGCCTGACTCTGACCGCGGGGCTAAGATACGAATTCCCGCAGGCCTGGCATGACAGCAACACGTCGCTGAACAGGTTAGGCACCCTGGATATCAGCCCCGCCAGCCAGGCTTTGGGCGGCCGCTTTCTGCTGGGAGGCTCGCCCGATTATTATTTGCCTGGAACCGGCGTGGTGCAGGGTTCCGGCGCACCGTTGATACGGGGCGCGCTGGTGGACCCCAATTGGAAAGATTTCCAGCCGCGCATCGGCTTGGCCTACCGGCCGTTCCACGATAACCGCACGGCGGTGCGCGCGGGCTTCGGCGTTTACTATGCGCTGCAAGACGCCAATTCGCTGGCGCTCGAAATGCTTTCGCCGCCTTTCAGCTATCAGGCGGCGATCTTGAATTTGCCGCCCAACGTTCCCGCCGGCCAGCCGTTGCACGATACGCAATTCTTTCCCGCCGCGCCGCCGAACGGTATTGCCACGGAAGGCGACGACCCGCGCAACCGCGATCCGCGGATCTACGAATGGACGGCCAGCGTGGAACGCCAGGTGTCGAGAGGGCTGGTGGTCGCGGTGGAATACCTGGGGAACCATGGCGTCAAAAACCCGCTCACCGTTCTGGTGAATGAGCCGCCGCTTCCCAATGCGCAGCAACTGGCGGCGCTTGAAGCGAACCCTTCGGCCGACAGCGGCATGGCCGCTGCGCGCGCGCCGTTTCCCAATGTTGCCCTGGCGTACCAATACATCGAAAACGAGGCGCAATCCTGGTATCACGCACTCAATGTGCGAACTCAAGGACGCATTGGCAACCGGCTGACTCTTTCGGCGGTGTACACGTGGTCGAAGGCGCTCGATATGGCGTCGGCCGAGCAGCAGTTGCCGGCCGTCACATCCAACGCGGCGCTGGGAAAGAGCTACTCGGATTACGACCATCCGCAGCGCTTCGCGGCGAGTTGGGTTTACGATTTGCCGCTCGGAGAAAGGCGCTGGAAGCGTATCGCCGGAGGCTGGGAGTTGACTGGAATCGCCACCTTCGAGGCGGGCGCGCCATACTCGGTCAACCTGGGCGTCGATACCGCGTTCGTTGGCGGCGCGGCTCCGACCTACCCGGACCTGATTGGCCCGCTGGTGCATGACGATATCCGGCAGTCGAACGGGATTTATCTCACGCCCGCGAATTTCGTAGCGCCGCCGTTCGGCACGTTCGGCGAGTTGGCGCGCAATGCGTTTCACGGGCCCGGAGTGAACAATTTCGATCTCGGCCTGCTGAAAAACGTGCGGCTGCGGGATCGCCTGGCTGTGCAGCTTCGCGGCGAGTTCTTCAACGCGTTCAACCACGCACAGTTCGCTTTCGCGGGCAGCACGCTGGCGACTTCGATTGCTGCGCCGGCCGCGGGACAGACGCTGCCGGTGATCTCGTACACCGCTCCGTCGGAGTTCGGCCGCGTGGCGGCGCGGGACCCGCGGATCGTGCAATTCGGATTGAAGCTGGTCTGGTAGGGTATGCTTTAGCTTGCCTCGCCGTCGTGCGGCGAAGCGGTACGCGGCCATGCGCTACCTCCTCGAAGCCAGCAGCATCTCGAAATCGTACTCGGGCGTACGCGCGTTGAAATGCGTCTCTTTCGACTTGCTGCCCGGTGAAGTCCACGCCGTAGTCGGAGAGAACGGCGCGGGAAAATCCACGCTCATCAAGATCGTCACCGGCGCCGTCGCGCCCGATTCCGGAACGCTGCGCATCGCCGGCCGCGTCGCGGAGCATCACAACCCCACGCAGGCCCATGCCCTCGGCATCGCCGCGGTCTATCAGCAGCCCGCGCTCTTTCCCGATCTCACCGTCGCCGAAAACATCGCCCTTGCCATCGAAGCTGGCGGCGTCTGGCGCCGCATCGATTGGAAAGCCCGCGCCCGCGCCGCCCGCGAAGCCCTGGCGCGCGCCGGCGCCGAAATCCACCCCGATGCCCGCGTCTCGACGCTCAGCATGCCCGAGCAGCAAATCGTCGAGATCGCCAAGGCCATTGGCGCGCGGGCGAAAATCCTCATCCTCGACGAGCCCACCGCTTCCCTTACCGATCGCGAAGTGGCGCGCCTCTTTCAGGTGATCGCCGCCTTACGCGCCGAAGGCGCCGGCATCGTTTACATCTCGCACCGCCTCGAAGAGATCGCCGCCATCGCCGATCGCGTCACCGTCCTGCGCGACGGTGAGACCATCGCCACGTGCGATGCCAAAGGGCTCTCTCGGGCCGAACTGATCCGCATGATGGTGGGCCGCGAAATCGAGACCATCTTTCCCAAGCGCGCCGTCCCCATCGGCGAGGTCGCGCTGGAAGTGCGCAATCTCCGTTCGCGGGCTGCCGGCATTCGCGGCGTGTCACTCGAAGTCCGCGCCGGCGAAATTCTCGGACTCTCGGGATTGGTGGGTTCCGGCCGCACCCAATTGGCCGAAACCATCTTCGGGCTCACGCCGGCCGAGAGCGGCGAGATCTTCCTGCATGGCCGCGCCGTTCGAATCGCCTCGCCGGCCGACGCCATCCGTCACAAGATCGGCTACGTACCCGAAGACCGCCGCCAGCATGGCGTGGTGATGTCGATGCCCATCTGCGCGAACATCAGCCTGGCTGATTTGCCGGCTGTCTGCGGCCATGGCCTGATGGATCGCGGCTTGATCCACAGCGCGTCTGAGAACGCCCTGGCGCGCACTTACGTCGAGCGCCTGCGAGTGAAGACGCATTCGATTCATGCCGAAGCCGGCTCTCTCTCCGGCGGCAATCAACAGAAGGTCGCGCTGGCCCGCTGGCTCGCCATTCAGCCCGCCATACTGATTCTCGACGAACCCACGCAAGGCGTCGACGTCGGCTCGAAATCGGAAATCCACGGCCTCATCGTAGACTTGGCCCAGCAAGGCCTGGCGATTATTATGATCTCTTCGGAGCTGCCGGAAATTCTGGGAATGAGCGATCGCATCGCGGTGATGCATGCGGGCAAAATCGCAGGCGTGCTGTCGCGCGCGGAAGCCACGCAGGAGAATCTGCTGGCGCTGGCGTTGGGCCACGGAACGGAAGGCGGCGCCGGAGGCTCCATCGACAATGTTGCGTAACCGGCAGCGTGAGCTCTCCATCGCCGTCGCCATCCTGGCCATCGCCGTGGTTCTGGCTGCCGTCGCGCCCGCCTTCTTCTCGTTCGCCAACGTGCGCGACCTGCTGCTCGCCAATGTCCCCGTCCTTATCGTCGCCGTCGGTATGACGCTGATTGTGATCACTGCGCAAATCGATATCTCGGTTGGGTCGCAATTCGCCATCTGCAGCGTCGCCGCCGGCGTCTTCGCCATTTCCGGATTGCCCATGTTCGCCGCCCTCATCGCCGCCACCCTCACCGGCGCGTTGCTGGGCGCGATCAACGGCGTGCTGGTCGCATGGGTACGCATTCCGTCCATAGTCGTCACACTCGCCGCCATGGTCGCCCTCCGCGACGGCCTCCGCTGGGTTACGCAAGGCGCGTGGGTGCAGAACCTGCCGCCCGGTTTCCACTGGTTCGGCCTGCCTCAAGCTGCCAGCGAATGGCTCACCATCGCCGCTGCCGCCGCCATCGCCGCCATAACGGCGTGGGGCCTCCGCCATCTCGCCGCCGGGCGCGCCGTCTACGCCACGGGCTCGGATGCCAATGCCGCGCGCCTCGCCGGAATCGACCCCCAATATGTTGTCTTCAGCGTCTTCGCCCTCACCGGCGCCCTGACCGGATTCGCCGCCGCTCTGAACGCCGTGCGCTTCGAGCAAATCCCCAGCAACGCCGGCATCGGCCTGGAACTCAAAGTCATCGCCGCGGTGGTAGTGGGCGGCGTCTCCATCACCGGCGGACGCGGAACCATCCTCGGCGCCTTGCTGGGCGTCATCCTGCTCGGCCTGATCGGCCCCGCCCTGACCTTTCTCGGATTCAGCGCCTATTGGGAGCGCGCTATCGAAGGTGGCATCATTCTGGCCGCTGTCTCCATGGACGCACTGGGCGCACAATGGAGGCGCAATGCAGATCTCGCTGCCGCTCACCGAGCATAGGGCCTGGCGCGAGCGATGGTTCCCGAATGGGGAATGGGTTCTGGCCCTGGTGCTGCTCTTCGAGATCGCCATCTTCTCAGCCATCGGCGAAAACTTTTTCACCGCCGAGAATTTTTTCGAAGTGATCCGGCTCAGTGTTGAGTTAGGCTTGTTGTCGCTTGCCATGACTCCGATTGTGATCACCGGCGGCATCGATCTTTCGGTTGGCTCCATGATGGCGCTGGCCGCCGTGATCTTCGGCGCCGCCTGGCATGACGCCGGTCTGCCGATTCCCGTAGCCGCGGGTCTGGCTTTGCTCACGGGATGCGCCGGCGGCGCGCTGAATGCCGCGCTGATCACGCGCCTCGACATCCCGCCGCTCATCGTCACTCTCGGCTCATTCTCGCTGTTTCGCGGCATCGCCGAAGGAATGACGCACGCGGCCGTCAACTATTCCGGCTTTCCAGCGTCGTTCCTGTGGCTGGGACAAGGCTATCTGGGCGGTATCGTCCCCGTGCAATTTCCCATTTTCCTGGTAGCCCTGGCCGCATACGCGATCCTGCTGCACCGTTCCGCCATCGGCCGCACCCTTTATGTAATCGGGTTCAGCCCCAGCGGCGCGCGCTACGCCGGCGTGCCCGTCCAGCGCCGCCTGGCGCTGATCTATTTCCTCTCCGGCCTGGTCGCCAGCGTCGCGGCAATCATTTATGTGGCGCATTTAGGCCAGGCTAAATCGGACGCCGGCTCCGGCTACGAATTAGCCGCCATCACGGCCGTGGTTCTAGGCGGCACGTCCGTTTTCGGAGGCCGCGGCACCGTTTGGGGCACGCTCTTCGGCCTTTTTTCGATCTCCATTCTGCAGAACGGATTGCGCCTGGCCGCGCTGCCTTCCGAGATGAGCGGCGTGCTCACTGGAACTGTCCTGATTGCAACCATCGCGCTGGGCCGCCTCAGAGGCCGCGCTAAAGCCGCAGCGGTTACTATCGATGAAGCCGACACTATGAAGAACTCTCAACTGGCAATCCTCTGCGGCACGATCCTGGCTGGATCGCTGATCGTAGCCGTGACCAACGTTTGGCTGGTGCGCTCTTTGACGCCCTCCACGGATACTCTGACAGTCACAAGTGCGGCTACCGCTGTCCATCGCCCCGTGATCGCGGTAATGCCGAAGGCCAAAGGCGACCCCTATTTCGTCAGTTGCCGCGCCGGCGCCGAAGAAGCCGCCCGTGAACTGGGCGTCGATCTGATCTGGGACGGCCCCACCGGCCTGGACGCCGCCAAGCAAAACGAAGTGGTGGAAAGCTGGATCACCCGCCGCGTGGATGCCATCGCGGTCGCCGTCGAAAACGCCGCCGGAATCTCCACCGTGCTGCGGAAGGCCCGCCAGCACGGCATCCGCGTGGTCACCTGGGACGCCGACGCCGAGCCCGACGCGCGCGATTTCTTCATCAACCAGGCCACCCCCGAAGGCATCGGCAACACCCTCACCGACGAGGCCGGCCGCCTGCTCAACGGCAAAGGCGATTTCGCCATCGTCACCGGGGCGCTGAGCGCCGCTAACCAGAACCTATGGATCGACGCCATCAAGAAGCGCATGGCTTCGAAGTACTCCGGGCTGAAACTGCTTACCGTCCGCCCCAGCGACGACGATCGCGACAAAGCCTTTTCTGAAACCCAGGTAATTCTGAAAGCCTTCCCGACCGCGAAGTTGATCATGGCCATCGCCGCGCCGGCCGTCCCCGGAGCCGCCGAAGCGGTGCAGCAAGCCGGCAGAAAGGATATTGACGTGATCGGTCTGTCGCTGCCCAATCTATGCAAAAAGTATGTGCACGATGGCGTGGTGCAGGCCGTGGTGCTTTGGAATACGCGCGATCTGGGATACCTGACGGTTTACACCTCCACGCTGCTGGCGCAAAACAAAATGCAAGCCGGCGCCGCATCTTTGCAAGCCGGCAGGTTAGGCCAAATCGAGATACAAGGCAGCGAAGTAATCCTGGGCAAGCCGGTAATTTTTAATAAGGCGAATATCGACCTGTTTGATTTTTGAGTTGGCGCAGAATCGTAGTCGGCTTGAAGAAGGCGTTCCCACGAGCGACAGCCGATCCCTTCGGGAGGGCTGCCGCCAGGATTGGCCGCCCCACAATGTTCTACTTTTGCCGTTGCAGACTCGGGTCCACCAGTCCGGCTGCTGCCGTGGCGTCGAACGGAGCGCCCAGGAACGCTGCCAGCCGCTGTGCCGTGCCCGGCGGATTGCGCAGCGCCTCGGCATATTCGACAGTCATCACTTGCACGCCTGGGGTCTTGCGCAGCCAGTTCTGTACTTGCACGAGTTGCCCGGTGTAAGTCCGCATCAGCGCCGCCTCACTCAGGCTGCCGCCTTTGCGGCCTAGCCGGCGGAGCATCTCTCTCTGCGACGCAACCACTTCGTTCAGATCGCGCCGCATGAACACCAAACGGTATTCCTCACCGGCCGGCAGAAACGGCAGCAGATGCGCCACCACTTTCACCACCTTACCGCGCGCTTCGGGAATCCACGCAGCGTCGCGATGCAGGCGCGTGGCCTGCTGGTGCTCGTAATAACCGCGCGGATTGTCCTCGTCGGCTTCGCGCTTGTTATCCGTATACGGCGCCAGGCCGGCCGCGGCGAGCATCTGCATCATCATCGAAGTGCCACTGCGGGGAATTCCAGTCACGATGGTCACCACCCGCGAGCGGTCGGCCGGCGCCGCGCCGTCCCAGTGTTCCAAAACTGGCGCGCTGCGATCTTTGGAGGCGGCGACCGCGGCCACGGCGGCGTCGGCTTCGGCCTTGTGCATGGCGCTCTTTTGCGCGAGGCGCAGTTTGGCCGCTGCTCGTAGCTTCTGCGCCTGCGCCATATGCAGCGCCACTTCCCCGAGCCGCTTCTGTTTGCGCATGATGCGCGCCAATTCGACGTGCGCGGCGGGCAATTCGGGCATTTGCGCCAACGCCACCAGGCATTCCCGCTCAGCCTTGGCATCGTCGCCCAGATGGCGCAGACAACTGCCGAGCAGCAAGTGGAGCGACGGCTGGAAATAAATCAGCGAGAGCGAATCCACTGCGAAATTGGCAGCTTGCCGGTAGCGCCTGGCAGTGAAATGGATGCGCGCCTCAAGCGCCAGCGCGCGCCAACTTTCCGGATCGGAGCGGCGCGCGTGCTTCAGGTACTCGAGCGCGCGGCCATCTTCGCCCACTGCGGCGAAGCCTTCGGCCAGAAAGAGCGCCGTTGTCTCCCGCTTGCCGGCGCCCTTAGCCATCTGTTCGAGCATTTTGCGGGCGGCGGCCTTCTGCTTGCCTCTAGGCTCGGCCAGCGCGATGCGGGTGCGCAGAAACA
Organism: Bryobacteraceae bacterium; assembly: GCA_049522755.1. Lineage (GTDB taxonomy): Bacteria > Acidobacteriota > Terriglobia > Bryobacterales > Bryobacteraceae > PALSA-243. The sequence continues at coordinate 24,456 of JBEKNN010000054.1, forward strand.
GCCGGTCGAAGACGAAGCCGCTGGTTTTTTCGGCCAATTCGCGGCGCTCGTATTGCTCCTTCCGGTCATCGGGTTTTCGCTCGTTGTTCAGGTCCTCATCGGATTTTTCGGCGCGCCGTTTTTTCAACTCGTCCATTGCGCGCGGCGCGAAATCCGCGGCGGCGCGGTCGTATTCGTCCAGCGCGCGTGCGGCCGCGGCGCGATCGCCCTGCTGCAGGAAGCAATGGATGAGGTGCTGATGGAACCGGCCCTGCTCCGGGTCGGCCGCCAGCAGCTCGCGCAACAGCGCCAAGGCCAAATCGGGCCGCCCGCCGTCCATGTGCGAGCGCGCCAGATTGTAGCGATTCTCCATCACGCAGCTATCCACGTTCTTACGCACGTCCTCGCCCGGCGGCGCGATATAGCCCAAGTCCACAAGCTGCTTCAGCGATTCCGCGGATTCGGCGCTATCGTACTGGCGCGATGGATCGTGCCGGCCGTCTTCGCCGGGCACATCGTCCCAGCTTGGAATCGGCGCAGGCAGCGTATGGTCTTCGAAGGCGTTGATGAGCGTCTTGCCATCCATGTCGGCCCCGGCGGGCAGTCCGAAAAGATGCAGCACGGTGGGCGCAATATCGAGCACGCTGCCGCCATAGACGCGCTCGCCTTTGAGCACGCCGGGGGCGCGCAGGCAGCAGATGCCAAACTCGCGATGCTCCACGGCCGGGCCAGCCGCTTCGGCGGGAATGTAGTCGGGCAGCAGCCGGTCGGAATGGAAACCGTGATCGCTAAGCACCAGCACCGGGCAATCGGCCCCGGCGATTTGCAGCAGGCGCCCGAGCATGGCGTCGTGATAGCGGTACGCGTTGGCCACGATGCCGGTGAAGATGGCAGGGTCGGTGGCGGGCTCCGCGCCGCGGTTCGGAATCCGCTTGCCCGCGTGGTAGCGCATGAAGCGATGCGAGAAGTGATCGATGCCGGCGAAGTAGATAGCCGCCAGGTCCCAGGGCTCGTTCGCGATCAGCTCCGTGGCGGCGCAATGAATGCTCATCGTCTCGGCGATGAGGCCCGCCAGATCGTGCACGCTCTTGTCTTTTTCCTGATCGATGCCGGACCATTGCGGCGCGAACATGCGCAGGATGTCGCCGGTGACTTGTGTACCATGTACGCGCATCTCCGCAAGGCGCGAGGCCCACAGATCCGGATGCACCGTGCCCGCCATCATCGGCCCATCCGGATCGGCGCTGGTGGGCGGCTGAAAATGGTTCGATACCATGGAGCCGCGGATAGGCTCCGCCGGATGCGACGGCCACCACCCCACCACGATGGAGCGCTTGCCATTTTGGTTCAGAATGTTCCAAAAGGCTTTGGTCTTGCGCCCCAAATTGGTAATGGGGCGGACGCCGAGGCCATCCTGCGTGGGCTCAATGAAGCCGTGGATGCCATGCTTCGAGGGGCGCTTGCCGGTGGCGATGGAGGTCCACAGCATCGGGCTGAGCGGTGGATACATGGTGGCGAGATTGCCGCGCACGCCCTCGCTCACCAGTCTGGATAGGTTGGGCATTTGGCCCTTGGACATGAGCGGATCGATAACTTTCCAATCGGCGGCGTCCCAGCCGACCAGGAGGAGACGCGGCGTTGCGGATGTCTGAGTCATGAGAGAAAGTGGAGTCATTTACTCGCGGGGCGGCAGATAGGATCTTGCGCCGGTGGCGACGGTTTCGAAACCTTTCGCGTCCGCGGCTTGCCGCTCAGTTGGTGGACCCCTCCTGACTTTGTCAATAACATGGGGCGCACCAAACCTTATTGCAGGCATTCACCTCAGGTCGCCGTCCGTGATTTGCGCCAGCGCCGCAGCCCTTCCGCGCCCAGAATCAGCGCCGCGAGCCCGCTTTCGGCTATGGAGGACGGTTCGGGAGTCACTGCCCCCTGGCCGGCGCCGATGGGCGCCCCAGTGTTGTCGAAGGCGTATTGAATCACAGTGACGTTCGGGCCGTCAGCGGCCGCCGCGGAGTTGGCGTCCACTACCACGGTACTGAATTCAAGCCAACCGTATTCCACACCCGAGCCGCCGGTGAAACGGAAGAGGGAATATGTGTCCGTGACGGAGGGCAGCCCGCGCGTGGTGGATACGGATGCCTTCCCCCATTTGCGGTATCCCAGCCGTCCGTAAAAAGACCCATTCGATACCGCGGTGTTCCATGTCTTGCCGGCGGCTACGCGGGCGTTCTTAAAGACGCCCCCGGTATTCATCGATGCGACGGCGAACCGGTTGTACGTGCCATTGGAGGAGGCGCCGGAAAAGAGCTTAATTGCAAAAGAGGGTCCGCCTGCAAGAGAGTGGAAAAGTGCCGAAGCGCTTTCAGCAAAGTTGCCGGGGTTAGAGTTGCTTCGGAAGATGATTGAAGTATTCAGGATGCCGGAATCGATGATGGCGGCTCCGGCTTTGCCGCCAGTGAGAGCGATGGCGCTCGCGCCGGCGGCGGTGATTGAGGCAAGCTGCTTGGCTTTTGAGATCATGCTTCCTTCTGCGGCGCTTTGTCTTTTGGTTCCAGACTCATGAATTCTTCGGGGCGGACCGGGCGCCTCGCGCACAAGACACCAGCGGTGCGGGACGACGGGAGACAGGAGGCAGAAGCTATCGGCTCCTTACCAGGCGTGTCTCGAAGCTAAATAGTATTTTTGCGACTAATGAAATTCTAATTCATGATATACGACATTATTAGAAATTTCTATCTCTTTCTAAGACGCCCGGTAAGGAACATTACAAGGGGCGATATCGGGGGCACCCAGAATGATCGGCGGCCGCAAGCTGGATCTCTGTGGACGGTATCGATCTCTCAAGCCGCTGTACGCGCCTTGTGCCAGCGCCGCAGCCCTTTCGCGCCAAGAATCAGCGCCGGGAGGCTGCTTTCGGCGATGGAGGATGGTTCGGGAGTCGCGTGCCTGCGACTTCGCCGGCGGTGATCTCTGCTCCGCTGCCTCGGATTCTTTTGGCCGGACCCGCCGCCTCGCTCACAGGACACAGGCGGCGCGGGACGACGGGAGACAGGAGGGCAGAAGCTATCGGATTCCTACCAAGCCTGTCTCGACTCTCAGATAGATAAGATAGCGTCCTTGCAACTAATGAAAGTTTTGATTCATGATGCTCGGCAATCTTATAAACTTCTACCTCTTTCTCAGACGCCTGGTAAGGAGCAGTACAAAGGGCGATCTTGCAGGCGCATAGGAAAGGGAAGGCGCCTGAAATACGGCTGCAGCCATGATTGGCTGCCCCACCTAGTGGCAAGACAAGGTTATACTGCCGATGGGGCAAGGTCTTCCAGCTTCAACCGCCCCGTGTACATTGCCATGCCGATGGCTACGTGGACATTCATCGCGAGCAGCGCGCGGACGTCATCCATCGTAGTCACTCCGCCTGCGGCTGTGAGCTCGAGCTGAGTGGCCGCCCGCAGCCGCCGGAACCACGCCAGATCCGTGCCCTGCATCATGCCTTCCTTATCCACATAAGTGCATAGGAACCCGGAGCAGTAAGGTTCCAGCGGGCCCAACACTTCTTCAGCCGTCAAAGCAGTGGCTTCGCGCCAGCCTTTTACCATGATATGTCCATGTTTCGAATCGAGCGCGACAATCAGCCGGTCCCGCCCAATGCCGGCGCGCAATGCCTCCAGGAACCCCTGGTTAATGCCCGATTCGCGGAATGCCGAAGTGCCCACAATCACCTTGCGCACGCCTTGATCTACAAGCGCTTCGGCGCGTTCCACGGTACGCACGCCGCCGCCCGCGCGGATGGCGGCCTTCGACGCGAGCACGCGAACCAGATCGTCATTCGAGCCGCGCCCCATGGCGGCGTCGAGATCGATCACTTGAATCTGCGGGAATGCGGCGAACTTGCGCAGCATCTCCTCAGGCGCCTCGGCCTCCAGCGCCTTGTCGCGGCCCTGCACCAACTGCACCGCCTTGCCGTCCATAATATCGATGCATGGGAAAATCATGCCGGCCTCACTGGAATGCCGTGCCTGGCCAGCTCTTCCTTCAGTTGATTCACTGTGTAGGTTCCGTAGTGGAAGACGGAGGCCGCCAGCGCCGCGTCGGCGCAGCCCTCGGTCAACACGCGCACGAAATGCTCCGGCTTCCCGGCGCCGCCGCTGGCAATCACCGGCACGTGCGTGGCTTGCGACACGGCCCTGGTAAGCGCGCAGTCGAAACCTTCCTGCACGCCGTCGGTATCCATGGAAGTGAGCAGAATCTCGCCGGCGCCCAATTCCTCGCCGCGCGCAGCCCACGCAACGGCGTCGATGCCTTCGTCGTCCCGGCCGCCGCGCGTGTAGACGTGCCATTGCCCGGCGCTGTGGCGGCGCGCATCAATCGCCAGAACCACGGCCTGCGCGCCGAATTCCTGGCTCAGTTCGGTAAGCAACTCAGGCCTGCGTACCGCCGCCGTATTTACGGAGACCTTATCCGCGCCTGAGAGTAGAATGCGCCGCGCATCGTTCACCGAGCGGATGCCGCCGCCCACCGCCAGCGGGATGAAGACCTTGCGCGCGGTCCGCGCCACCACATCCGCCATGGTCTGACGCGCATCGCTCGACGCCGTAATATCGAGGAACACTAACTCATCGGCGCCGTCGCGATTATAGCGATCGGCCAATTCCACCGGATCGCCCGCATCGCGCAGATTGACGAAGTTGACGCCCTTGACCACGCGGCCGTTCGTCACATCGAGACACGGGATGATGCGCTTGGCTAACACTCGACGAAATTCCTCACGATGGCCAATCCAACGGCGCCCGATTTCTCCGGATGAAACTGCACGCCGTACACGCTGCCCACTTCGAGCGCGGCCGTATAAGGGACCTCGTACGCGCAAACCGCGCTGGCATAGTCGCCTTCCGGCGCATAATAACTGTGGGCGAAGTAGACGAACGGCCTCGCGCCGAACCCGCGCAGCAGTTTCGATTCACCGCGCAGCTCCAGCTCGTTCCAGCCCATGTGCGGCACGCGCGCATGCGCCGGAAAGCGCCGCACAATTCCCTCGAATACGCCCAGCCCGCGCACTTCCGGAGCTTCTTCGCTGGCATCGAACAGCGCCTGCAAACCGAGACAGATTCCCAGAAACGGCACGCCCGCGGCAATACGCTCGATGAGCGCATCGCGCACTTCCATCGCATCGAGCGCGCGCATCATCTGCCCGAAATGGCCCACGCCCGGCAGCAGAATCTTCGCGGCGCTCCGCAGCCCGGCCGCATCCCGGACCAGCGAGTACGCGCAGCCAATCTCTTCCAGCGTGTTCTGCACCGACCGCAGGTTGCCCGCGCCGTAATCGAGAATTGAAATCACAGCAGCCCCTTGGTGGACGGCAATTCGTCCTTCAGCCGCGCATCCTTTGAGCACGCGTACTTCATGGCGCGCGCGAAGCACTTGAAAAAGGCCTCGATCTTCTGACGGATCGAGCGCCCGTAAAGTACTTTGGCATGCAGGTTGGCGCCGGCATGATTCACAAAGCCGCCGAAGAAATCTTCCACCAGCCCGGTTTGCAAATCGCCCACGCGCACCGCTTTCACGCGATCTTTATAGACCAACGCGGGCCGGCCGCCTAAGTCCACCGGCGCTCCCGCGCGGTTGATGCCTTTGCGATCGCCGAGCGCTTGCGCGAACAACCGGCCGAGCACAATGCCCACATCTTCCACCGTGTGATGCTGGCCCGCGCGCGCGCGCGCAACGTCCAGATCGCCTTCGGCGCGCAGCTTCAAATCGAAGCCGCCGTGCTTAGTGAACAGCTCCAGCATGTGATCGAAGTGGATGCCGGTCGCGATTTCAAAGCGGCCGCGGCCTTCGATTTTCGACGCGCCGCTGATGCGCGTCCCTTTGGTATTGCGCTCAATCGCAGCGCTTCTGGCGTTTCTCATGAGGGGGCGAAAACCTCCTCCAGATAGTTGATGTCGTCCACAATGGCGAAGGCCTTTTCAGCCTGGAACAAGAAGACCAGGTCGACATAGAGCGGATTCGACGGCGCCGCGATGCCGATAAATCGCACACCCGCGGCCTTGGCGCAGCGCGCATCGTCCACGGTATCGCCGACGTAAAACGGCTCGCGGTATAGCTTCCGGATTTGCAGCAGACCATCGGGCGCGGGTTTGTGATTCTCCACTTCGTCCATGCCGATGATGGGGTCGAACACCAAATCCGGCGCGAAGCGCTGCAGCGTCAGCTCGGCTTCCCACTTCGGACGCCCCGTGAAGACCGCGAAACGAAACTGCTGGTTGAGCTTCTCAAGCGCGCCGGGCCGCGCCACCCACTGTTCGCGCAACATGAGGCCGTCCGAGCCATCGCCGTGGAACAGCTTCTGAAAGTGGCCTTTCACGTCGTCAAACGCGGCATCCACGCCGGCCTCGCGCACCATGTGATGCGAAAGTTTCCAATCGTCATTCCATCCGCCCGCGTTCTTATACTCCTGGATACGCGCGCGCGCGGGCCGCTCGCCGGTGAAATGCTCCACGGTGCGCGCGATGGTCTCGCGATAAGATTCCGTCACCTCCACCAATACTCCATCCATATCGAAAACAAGTATCGGTTCGCTCATCGATTCCAAACGGCTCATCTATTCCAAACCTCTGATAGCGCCGACAGCAACTGCCGTGTCTGCTCGCGCGTTCCCACTGTGATGCGCACGCATCCCGGCGCCTCATAACTGCGGTCGCGCACCAGGATTCCCCTGGCGCGCAATGCATCCCGCACTTCGATGGCGCGCGCCCCGAAGCGCCCCAAGACGAAATTCGCCGAACTGGGCACGTAGCGGATTCCCAATTGTTCGAGGCCAATCGAGAGCAACTCGCGCGCCGCCAGCGCTTCCACGACGTAATTCTGCACATACTCCGTATCTTCCACCGCCGCCCGCGCCGCCATCACCGCCAGCATGTTCACGCTATATGGCGATTGCGCCTTGTGCAGATATTGAATGTTGGCTGCGTGCGAAAACAGGCATCCCAGCCGCATGGCCGCCATGCCGAAGACTTTGGAAAACGTCCGGCACACGAACAGGTTCGGCGCTCGCTCGATCTCGGGCAACGCGGTGATTCCGGAGAATTCGTAATAGGCTTCGTCGATCAGCACCGCCGCCTTGCGCGCCTTGCGCAGAATCCGCGCGATTCCCTCCAGCGAAACCGCCGTGCCCGTGGGGTTGTTGGGATTGGCCAGCAGCACCGCGCGCGTTTCCGGGGTGATGGCGCTCAATACCGCATCGAGCGGAAATTCCATTTCGGGCAGCGGGTAGGGAACCTCGGTGACCTTCGCGCCCGCCACCTCCGCATAAAAGCGATACATTGCGTAAGACGGCTTGAGAGTCACCACTTCCTGCCGGTCATCCACGTAAGTGTTGATGAAGACCTGGATGGCCTCGTCGGTGCCGTTGGTGAATACGAATTGCTCCGGCGCCACGCGAAAGTACTGCGCAATGGCGGCCTTTGCATCGCCGTATTCCGGATAGACGGAAAGCCCCTCGGCTTCGACGCCCTGGCGGATGGCTTCGATTACGCGCGGTGAGCAGCCGACGGTGTTCTCGTTGAAATCGAGACGGAGCTTGCCGGAGCGGCTGGCCGTAGGCGGCGAGTAAGGCTGCATGGCGATTACCGCGGCGCGAGGACGGATGCCGCCTCTAGGTAATTTGGGGGATTTACTCATGCGTGGCAGCACCTGGGGCTTGCAAAAAGGCGGTGGCTTTCAAAGAGGTGGTCAAACTAGTGGCCAAAGCGAACCTCCACCGAGCGCGCATGCGCTTCCAAACCCTCGGCGCGCGCCAGCGTCGTGACAGCCGGCGCCAGACGCTGCAGCGCCGACGCGCTCAATTGCTGAACTGAAATCACTTTCAAATAATCGGCCACTGAAAGGCCTCCGCGCTGCCGCGCCGCGCCACCTGTTGGAAGTACGTGGTTCGGGCCCGAGGCATAATCCCCCGCTGCTTCCGGCGAGAACGGGCCCACGAACACGCTGCCCGCGTGCCGGACCTTCGGCAGCAGCGTTGCATCGGGAATATTCAAATGCTCCGGCGCAAACCGGTTGGAGATTTCCACCGCCTCATCGAGCGACCGCACCAGCACAATCGCGGAATTGCGGTCGATTGCCTTGCGCGCCACCGCAGCCGTCGGCAGCGTCGCCAACTGCCTCTCCACTTCCTTCGCCACGGCCGCCGCCAGGCGTTTCGATGGGGTCAGCATCACCGCCGATGCATCCACATCGTGCTCCGCCTGCGCCAGCATGTCTGCCGCGAAGTGCCGCGGATCGCCTTCCGCCGCAATGATCAAAATCTCTGTAGGCCCCGCAATGAAATCGATGCCCACCTCGCCCGCCAGCAGTTTCTTCGCCGCCGCCACGTAAATATTGCCGGGCCCCACAATGCGATCGGCGCGAGGCACCGTGCGCGTGCCAAACGCGAAAGCCGCAATCGCCTGTGCGCCGCCCATTTCGAACACGTTCGAAACGCCCAGCATCGCCGCGGTTCCCAACACCTCCGGCGCCGGCTTCGGCGATGCCACGCAAACATTCGGAACGCCCGCCACCTGCGCCGGAATCACCGTCATCATTACCGTCGAGGGCAGCGGATAGCGCCCCGCCGGCACGTACGCCGCCACTGTATCGAGCGGGCGCACAATCTGTCCCACGCGCAGCCCCGCCCGCGCCTCAAAATACCATTCGTGCGGCATCTGCCGCTTCGCGTAGGTACGGATATTCGCCGCCGCCGTCTCCACGGCCCCGCGAAATTCCGGCGTGAGCCGCTCGGCCGCCGCGGTCAACTCCGCCTCGGGCACGCGGACGCTCTTGCGCGCGAATCCATCGAAGTGGCGCGCGTATTCCAGCAGCGCTTTATCGCCGCGCTTGCGGACCGCTTCGAGAATCGGGCGCACCGTTCCTTCGGCTTCCGTGAGCCGCGCCGCCTTGCGCGCTAACAGGCGGCCGATATTTTTGCTTTCGATAATCCGGATCACTTACAACTTCCTGTCTTAGTGGGGCAGCCAGGATTGCCTGCCCCACAACTACAGCACTATCTTATTGAGCGGGTATTCCACAATTCCCTCGCCGCCCGCCTGTTTCAGGCGCGGAATAATATCGCGCACCGTGGTTTCATCCAGAATGGTATTCACCGCCAGCCATTCCTCGTCGCTGAGGTGCGAAATGGTGGGCCGCTTCAGCGCCGGCAACACTTTCAACACCTCCGCCAGATTGTCTTTATGCACGTTGAGCATCAGCCCCACCTTGCCCAGCGCGTTGATGGCGCCATCGAGCAGCATCTTCATGTCTTCCAGTTTGCGGCGCTTGCGCTCGTCCTGCCACGCCGCCTTGTTGGCGATCAACTGCGTATTCGATTCGAGTACCGTGTCGATAATTTTGAGCTTGTTGGCGCGCAGCGACGAGCCGGTCTCGGTCACCTCCACAATCGCGTCGGCCAGCACCGGCGGCTTCACTTCCGTGGCGCCCCAACTGAATTCCACCTTGGCCTTGACGCCATGCGCGGCCAGATATCGCACGGTGGTTTGCACCAGTTCGGTCGCAATCACCTTGCCTTCGAGGTCCCTCACGCTAAGAAAGCTCGAGGCTTCCGGCACGGCCAGCACCCAGCGCACATTGCCGAAGCTCTGCTTCGCGTAAACCAGATCGGCGACTGCCACCACGTCCGCTTCGTTCTCTTGAACCCAGTCGCGACCGGTCAACCCCGCGTCCAGAATGCCGTCCTCGACGTAGCGCGCCATCTCCTGGGCGCGGATCAGCATGCATTCGATTTCCGGATCGTCAATTCCCGGAAAATACGACCGGCTGTTGGTAGTAATCGTAAATCCCGCGCGCCGGAACAGCTCCACGGTGGCATTTTCCAGGCTGCCCTTGGGGATGCCGAGCTTCAACTTCAAGGTTTGCCTCCGTAGACCTCGGCCGGATCGTACGCGCGCTCGTCCGCAACCTTCCACTGGCCGTCTTCGAGGCGCCGGAAAAAGCAGCTCTGGTAGCCTTCGTGGCACACGCCCGGTCCAAGCGCTTCCACCTGTACCAGCACCGCGTCCAGGTCGCAATCGGCGGCGATCTGCTTCACCACCAATCGATGCCCGGAGCTTTCGCCCTTCACCCACAGCTTCCGGCGCGACCGGCTATAGAACGTCACGAAGCCGGTCTTCACGGTCAGTTGAAACGCTTCTTCGTTCATGTAACCCACCATCAGCACGCGGCCGGTGGCATGGTCTTGCACGATCGCGGTCACCAGACCGCCGGATTTTTCGAAGTTCAGATTCATCGCGTTCCCATTGCAAAGACAATAAAAAAGCCCGCCGTTTCGAGCGGCGGGCGTCCTTTCCAATCCGGTGGATGGCACTCAGCGAAACGCCCGTCGCGGGTTTGCATGCGAATGACGACCATGCGTACGATGATGCCGCGCGACGGTGAATGCCGCCATAAATCGCTAGCTTAGCACATACTGGTTACGATGCGCGTCGTCATCGACGCCGTACCTCTGCTCATCCGCAGCGCCGGCGTCAAGAACTATCTCTATTATTGGATCGGTCACCTGCGGCGTCTCGCCGGCGCGGGCTCCATCCGCACATTTCCGCCGCTTGGCGAGCTTGGCCCACTGACACACGAAGCGTCGATCGCCGGCCCCGTGCGCACGTTTTGCGGATTGGGCGCGCTCGCGCTCTCAAACTATACGCCCCTGCCCGTGCTCGATTGGGCCGCGCGCGGCGCCGACATCTTCCATGCCACCAATCTGGTGCGCCATCCGCCGCGCCGGCCGCGTCTCACGTCCACGATTCACGATATGACCGGTTGGATGATGCCCGAAATGCATTCCGCCGCCACCCGGCGCGCCGACCGCGCATCGGGCGAGCTGCTGCGCCGCGCGCACCGGCTCATCGCTGTCTCCGAATGCACCAAACGAGACGCCGTTCGCGTGCTCGGCATCGCGCCCGAGCGCATCACCGTAATCTACTCCGGCATTCCCGCCAAATTCTTCGACGTCAAACCCACCGCGATCGCGAATGTGCGCGCGCGTTATAAACTCAAGCGCCCCTTCGTACTCGCCCTCGGAGCCATCGAGCCGCGCAAGAACATCCCGACGCTGATCGACGCTTTCGAGTCGCTGCCCGAATCGCTCCGCGCCGAGTTCGATCTGGCGCTGGCGGGTCCCATGGGATGGGCCGATGAAGCCACGCGCGCGCGCGTCCGCAGCGTGCGTTATCTGGGCTATATTCCCGAAGCCGACCTGGCCCCACTGACCGCCGCGGCGACGGTATTCGCCTATCCATCTTTATACGAGGGCTTCGGCTTTCCGCTGGCGCAAGCCATGGCGGCAGGCGTGCCGTCGGTCACGTCGAACGTATCGTCCTTACCCGAAATCGCCGGCGGCGCGGCGCTGCTGGTGGACCCTCGCAGCGTTGGCGAACTGCGCGGCGCCCTGGAAAAACTGCTGCTGACTCCCAGTTTGCGCGACGATCTGGCTATTCAGGGGCGGGCGCGCGCCCGGCGGTTCACATGGGAGACCTGCGCCGCCGCGTCACTCCGGTTTTTCGAAGAAGCGGCGAGTTAGTTTCTGGAATGGAGGCGGAAGACGCGGATAGACGCCGAGCATCCGTACGGAAACGGACAGGGCAGAGGCCTGGGGCACACTCTTCTAAGTGAAGACATAAGACTCCGATACTGAGTTAGTACAGAGGGAAGGCATAATCAGGATAGGTTGCGAGTAAGTGGTCATATCTATGGCGGAAAGAATTTTGATTTCGCGTCACCGGGGTTTTACTGGTCTCGCTTTTCATGAGACTCCGGTTGTGTTACCGCCGCGCTTCCTGTGGGCGGTGACCTTGGCGAGCCGGCTGAAAGCCGGCTGCAGCCAGGATTGGCTGCCCCACAAGGCGTCCTGCTAAAATCTTCACTTCATGTTTCGAAAGGTTCTGATCGCCAACCGCGGCGAAATCGCGGTGCGCGTGATTCGCACATTGCGCGAAATGGGCATCGCCAGCGTCGCGGTTTACTCCGATGCCGACCGCGCGTCTCTGCATGTCCGCATGGCCGATGAGGCCGAGCATGTCGGGCCCGCGGCATCGCCCGAAAGCTATCTGCGCATCGACCGCATCCTTGACGCCGCCAGGAAGCACGGCGCCGAGGCCATCCATCCCGGCTACGGATTTCTGAGCGAGAACGCGGAATTCGCGGCGGCCTGCGAGAGCGCGGGCCTGGTTTTCATTGGTCCTTCGGCGGCGTCCATCCGCTCCATGGGATCGAAGACCGCCGCGCGGCGGATTGCGGTGGCCGCGGGCGCTCCGGTGGCGCCGGGTACGGACCGCGCCGTCGCGTTTGAGGACGCCCGCGAGTTCGCGCGCGCGCACGGCTACCCGGTGCTGCTCAAGGCCGTGGCGGGCGGCGGCGGCAAGGGCATGCGCCGCGTCGATCGCGAGGCGGATTTGGAATCGGCGCACCGCGATGCTTCGAGCGAAGCCGCGGGCGCCTTCGGCAATCCCGCGATGTACGTGGAAAAGTTGATCGAGCGGCCGCGCCACATCGAGATCCAGGTTTTGGGCGACCTCCACGGCAACATGGTCCACCTGGGCGAGCGCGAGTGCTCCATCCAGCGGCGGCATCAGAAGGTGATCGAAGAGTGCCCGTCGCCGCTGATGGCGCGGCATCCGGAAATGCGGGCCGCCATGGGCGAGGCGGCCGTGAAGGCAGCGCGTGCCGCCGGTTACTACAATGCCGGAACCGTGGAGTTCCTGGTGGACGCGGACCGCCGCTTCTATTTCCTTGAAATGAACACGCGCTTGCAGGTGGAGCATCCCGTGACCGAGCTAGTGACGGGCCTCGACCTGGTGAAGTTGCAAATCGAGATCGCCGCGGGAGCGAAGCTGCCATTCACGCAGGACGAAGTTGC
>JBEKNN010000055.1:0-37010 GCA_049522755.1 Bryobacteraceae bacterium
CAAACCGCCTCCTTTCTGGACCGCAAGGCCCAAAACAGGATAATCGGTTTCTGTTCGTGCAGGGGGGCCAAATCAGAGCATCGAAGTGGGCCAATTCAGAATAGCGAAGTCAGTCGGAACGCTACGATCGCGATCTGACCGACATCTTTGCCATTCAGGATGAAATCGGCCAAGCGATCTCGGAAGCGCTCAAAGTGAAGCTGGCGCCCCGCACGCAGACCGTGAATATTGAGGCCTATCAGAATTACTTGAAGGGGCAGTATTACCGCGGGCGCTACACGCCGGAGAGCCTGGCGAAGGCGAAGGAGTGCTTTGAGCGGGCCCTAGCCATCGACCCGAAGTACGCTCCGGCTTATAGCGGCCTGGCTTTGTACCACTACACGCTCGCGTCGCTCGGCATACAGTCGACTGGGGATATAGCGCCTGCGGCGAACTCGGCTGCGGTGAAAGCGCTGGCCATCGACCCGGATAATAGCGAGGCGCACAGCGTTTTGGGGATTATCGCGGCGCTCTTCGACAACGACTGGAAGGCAGCCGAAATGCATTTCCGCGTGGCCATAGGGGCTGAATCCGTTCCACCTGGGGTCCGATACCGCTACCTCTTCTATTGTTTGCTCCCCATGGGACGAGTCCCTGAGGCGACGGAGCAAAGCCGGTTGGGACTCGAGACCGACCCACTTTCCATGATTCTGCACTTCGGCATCGCTTGGCGGATGTACGTGGCGAAACAGTATCTTGAAACCATTGAGTCCGCGCGTAGAGCCCATGAAATCGATCCAAACTTCTACTTCCTCTGGGCCGTCATGGGGCTCGCGCAGGTTCACGCAGGCTTCACGGTGGAAGCGATTGCGAGCTTGAAACGAGCTGTGGAGCTCGCGCCGTGGTTCCACTTGAGTGCGTGGTACTTGGCGGCAGCCTACCATCGAGCCGGCGATCGCGCGCGCAGCCAAGAATGGGCGCGGAAGCTCGCCGCCTCGCACGGTCAGACCTATGGGGCTGCAACCTTCTACGCTACCACCGGTGACGTGGATGCGATGCTTGAGTCGATCGAAGGAGCCTACCGTCAGCGCGACTGGAACCTTGCTCCTGGTATTAGCGCGCCTTTCTTCGACCCCTACCGGAACGAGCCGCGCTTCCATGCCCTGCTGGCACAAATGAATTTGGTGCAGAACGTGGCGAATGAGGTTGGGGTGGCCCTCGCTAGGTCTCGATGTGGATAGAGGCGATAGGGAATGGATGGTCGGCCATCCCGAGGTTGGCCCCGCGACGGCCTTCGAGAAGGCGTCGCAGGATTACCTGATAAGTCGGCGTCACGCCAACTTGACGTGTAACGCACATTTTGGGACACCAAAACCTCTCGCCGCTTGTCAACGAACTAGTGAATGATAAAGGTCGCTAACGCCAACATTCCAGAGCTGCTGGCCGACCATTCTCCGGACGAGACGGCTGAGGTCTCCTTCCATTCGAGCCCCGCCACGACGTTAGTGGCGCCGAGCGAAGGGGCCATTATGGCAGCGCCAGAAGGGGCTAGGGTGCCACGGGTCGATGGCGGCGAAGGGGCCCGCAGCCTTTGACGGCATGCGGGCCGACTAACCGTGCTCGCCAGGCGAGAGAAAACGAGAAGCATGGGGCGGCGAGGGTTGGTTGCGATAAACTTTTGAGTCTGCGCTGAACCGGAACCTGCTGCGCCTCGGAGAGGAGTGAGATCCCCTCCAGGGCATGAGCTTCCGGGAGCTGTAATGGGTCGCGATCTTTCCCTGCGCGATTTCCTCGATATTCTCCGGCGCGTTTCTCACCTTCCCTTCTCTGACGGTGTAACTGACCTTGACGCGGGGACCTCTCCCGGATACTACCGCCGGGGGCAGCTCTTAGCATGAAGCTTCTACTTCTGCCATGCAATGGCCACTTCTAGTCCCACTCGGCGACCGCTTCGTTTCGCAGCGCGGCCCGAGCCGCACGGAAGTCCGGCTCGTTGATCGCGAGCACCTGTATTGTCACTCGACCGATCGATGTCCTTCCAATTAGATCAGGGCCGTACCATTCAAAATGATCTGCCCAGATATCGCGGCGTGGGTCAAACAGCCTGACGATTTCGGCGGTTTCTGGATCGCTGCCAGCGATGTTTGGCCCTTTGCGGCGGTTGCAGTGCATACACGCCAGCGCCAAGTTCGACAGGTGAGTCTCGCCGCCGTGCTGCCGCGCCAGGATATGGTCCACATGGAAGAAGCCGGCATACTGTGCCGCAGGCATATGACAGTACTCGCAGCGATGGTTAGCGCGAGTCCATACGCTGCGGGTCAAGATATCATTCACGAATGCGCGTGTCCGCGGGACCGACCCGGAGAGCGAGGCGAGCCTCAGAATGCATGACCGTCAAAAGATTAGCAACGTGAAGATAGCTATCAAATTCGGCTTCATCGTCAGCAGTCAGCGTGCCTGCTTCCGACCGGTCGGCCAGTTCCTCCATGCGAGCGCGATCAACCTGCCCGAATCGGATGGATAGCAGATAGCGCGCCGTATCCTGTGAAATCCGCTCTTTCGGCATTTGGATCAGCCGAGCCCAAATAGCGGGTTCGAAGGTCAGGCTGGCTTGATGAGCACCCATATTCTTAGTCTACGTCAACATAACCACCTAGCCAACCGGGCGGCGGATAGGCGGATACGGCGAACACCGCGACTAACAATTTGCCGAAGGCCGACGCAGAAAGACGGCTCAAGGTAATTCGAGCCAAGCGATACGGCGGTGAGGGTTCTTGGCGCACCCATGCGGCTATAACTCATTGAAAACAGGCTTGCCGAAATGTGCAAAAACTGTTGAAATCTAACGGCATTACCCACCAAATCGACGTGTCCATCTGTAAGTGTTTGATTCTAAATGGCGGTGAGGGTGAGATTCGAACTCACGGAACCCGTAAAGGTTCAACGGTTTTCGAGACCGCCGCATTCGACCACTCTGCCACCTCACCGTTTTTAATTCGCTTGATTTCAGCGCGTTAGAGTGTATGTTCACTATATTGTACTGCTTTTCCCCCTTTCGTGCTACTACTGTCCCTGTTTTGTCACTGTCTCCCGACTTCCTCCGAAGCCTGTTCACCGCGCGGCGCTTGGTCTCATCGTTGGAATGAGCGTAACGCAAAAGTGGTCTTAATATCGGCATGAGCCAGCACCTCCTTCACGTTGGCGACGCTGGGGCTAGTACTGTGACCGGGCGGCCTTGTGCAAATCACTCCCTTCAAGAGGCGAATTACGGGCACTGAGCGGCGATCGTCCCCAAAACTGTTAAGCACCCGGTTTGGTACGGCCCGCCTAGCTTCGTTCCCGCTCCCGCCAGCCTTCGGGTAGTTTCATGGCAACGAAATCGATGCTCGCGCAGAATCGAGAACACGCCGGTATCGTCAAATAGTACAGACGACGGCACTCCGTGACCGCGTCGAACGATACTCGCACTGGCCGGCGAATTGGGAGCCATGCCGCAGCCCGAACGCTACTTCAGCAGCCCTCTTCCTCTTGCCCAATCCGCTAACCGCGCGGGCCACGACGACAATGCTTCGTCCGTAGGCGCGAGCCCCACGCCATGGGCTCCGTGCTCATAGATATGCATTTCAGCCGGGACACCGGCCTTACGCAGCGCCATGTAGAACATGACGCTGTTTTCGGCGGGCACGGTGGTATCGGCATTCGTGTGGAAAAGAAAAGTGGGCGGCGTCTGCGCGGTCACCTGAAGCTCGTTCGACAGGTTCTCCACCAGCTTGGGGTCGGGGTTGTCGCCCAGCAAAGCCTGCAGCGACCCCTTGTGCGCGTATTGCGTGAACGAAATCACCGCATAACCGAGCACCAGGAAATCCGGACGGCAGCTCGCCCGGTCGATGGCGTCGGCCGCGTCCGCCTTGCCCGCATCGAAGTGCGTTCCCGCGGTGGCCGTCAAATGGCCGCCGGCCGAGAAACCCATGAGCCCGATGCGGTCGGTCTTCACGCCGAATTCCGCAGCGCGCGCCCGCACCGTGCGAATGGCGCGTTGCGCGTCGCCCAACTCGATGGGGTGACGGTAGCGCGGACCCAGCCGGTACTTCAGCACGAACGCCGTCACGCCGAGCGAATTCCACCAATGCGCCACGTCGCTGCCCTCCTTTTCCATGGAGAGGTGCAGGTACGAGCCGCCGGGACACACAATCACGGCCGTGCCTGTGGCCCGTTCCCCGGACACGATATAGGGAGTGATCGTGGGCTTGTCGGCGTCGTCGCTCCCCAGCGCGCCGGGCGCGCCCGCAGCCCAAAGGAGAATTGGCGCGGGCGCCTGAGGCTGCGCAAATAGCGCGGCGGCGGATAGAAGCAGGACCGGCAGAGAGCGTGTCATGCGTATTACGATATCACTCAAAGTGGGACCGGCCTCCCGGTCGGTCGACGCGCCTGGTGCGTGCTCTGCAGGGGGCTGACCGGCCAGGAGGCCAATCAAACGCGCCGGAATGCTTTGCGGCCGGCGGACCGGCCAGGAGGCCGGTCCCACAAGAGGCCGGTCCCGCCGATTATCTGGACCTGGCGAAGTTCCAGGCGTGCTCGACAATGGTCCGCAAGTCCGCGTACTTCGGCGACCAACCCAGCGTCGACCGCAGCTTGTCCGAGCTCGCCACCAACGCCGGCGGATCTCCCTCACGGCGCGGCCCGATTACATAAGGAACCTTCTGCGCGGTGACGTCTTCCACCGCGCGGATCGCCTCCATCACGGTATGGCCCGTTCCCGTGCCCACGTTGAACTGGTCGGACGCGCCGCCCTCCAGCAGGTACTCGAGCGCCAGAATGTGCGCCTGCGCCAAATCGAGCACGTGGATATAGTCGCGAATGCAGGTGCCGTCGGGCGTATCATAATCGTCGCCGAAAATCGTCACGGGCTTACCCGTCGACACCGCGCGCAGCAGCAGCGGAATCAAGTGCGTCTCCGGTTCGTGCTCCTCGCCCAAACGCCCTTGCGGGTCGCAGCCCGACGCGTTGAAGTACCGCAGAGACACGCTGGTGAGATGGTGAATCGCGCCGAACCAGCGCAACAGCGTCTCCACCATCACCTTGGATTCGCCGTACGGATTCACCGGCTGAATCGGAAACGTTTCCAGAATCGGCGACGCGTGCGGATTGCCGTAGACGGCGGCCGTGGAGGAGAACACCAGATGTTTCACGCCCGCTTGCAGCATCGCGGTGAAAAGCGAAAGCGATGCGCACGTGTTATTGGCGAAGTACGTCTCCGGGTCGCGCATCGATTCGCCAACCGAGATAAACGCCGCGAAGTGGATCACCGCTTCCGTGTGCGTCTGCCGCATCAGTTCGGTCAACGCCTTGGTATCGGCGATGTTCATCTCAAAAAGCCGCCCGGACGGCACGTTACGGCGGTAGCCCTTCGAGAGGTTGTCCACCACGGCCACGTCGTAGCCCTGATCGAGCAGCAACTGCACCGTATGCGAGCCGATGTAGCCGGCCCCGCCTGTCACTAGAATTTTTCGGGGAGAAGTCACAAGGATGATCTGAGACCGCTTGGGGATCGGGCCATCAGCTTATGATATCGCCACTTCTGTCGCTCTGCGCACGACCCTGAAACAACCTTGGTTCCGATCTGGAACGCGGTTCATTTTGGAACGCAGCCAAGGCGTCCTGCCTACTGATAACAAAGCCTTTATCGTCCACGCAACTTGGTCCTAAGGTTGCACTCTTAGAGCTCGCCGGCCGAGATTAGCCGGTAACAAAAAGAAATCGAAAAAGAGGACGAAAAACATGACGGCTCGACGTGTGTCTGTACAACAGCAAAAGACGGCTTCACTCGCAGTCCGCGACCAGATCGTACTCGATCATCTGCCGCTGGTGAAGGTGATCGCCATCCGGGTGCGTGAAAATTTACCCGTACACATCGAGCTCGACGATCTCATCCATGCCGGCGTGCTGGGTCTATTCGACGCCGTCGAAAAGTACGACGCTACCAAGAACGTGGAGTTTCAAGCCTACGCCAAGCACCGCATCAAGGGAGCGATTCTCGATAGCCTGCGCCAGCTCGACTGGGCCTCGCGCGACATGCGCCGCCGCCAGAAGCAGGTGGATACCGTCTCTCGCGACCTTTCCGCGAAGCTGGGCCGCACGCCCACCGAAGCCGAACTCGCAGGCGAGATGGGCGTGACTACCGAGCGCTGGCGCCGCATCGCGATTGAATTGCGCACCACCGGTCCGGTCTCTACCTCGCCGCGCGAAGACCTGGACCAAACGCAGGAAATGGAGCTCGCCGCCGCGTCCGACGTGCGGCCGGACAACATCTGCGAGCGCCGCGAACTGCGCACCACTCTGGACCGCGCCATCTGCCAGTTACCCGAACGCTATCAGAAAGTAGTGTTCCTGTATTACACAAATCAGATGACCATGAAGCAGATCGGCGACGTACTCGGCGTGAATGAGAGCCGCGTCTCGCAGATTCATAAGACGGCGCTAAAGAAGATGCAAGTTACCCTGCAATCGGAAGGGATCCGCTCGGCGAGCGCCCTGTAAACATCTCCCGATTTTCTCAATTGCGACGGGTTGCCATCTTCACAGACCTGTTGTTTTCCCAATGGAAACGTGTCATACTTCCTGTTGGAAACCCAAATAGGCAACATGAAAGAGAAAACCGATGTCCTGCAGGGCACGCTGGCGCTGATGGTGCTCAAAACGCTGGATGTGCTCGGACCGCTTCATGGCTACGGTATCGCCCGGCGCATCGAGCAGATCAGCGGTGAGCTTCTCACCGTAAATCAAGGCACGCTATATCCCGTCTTACTGAAGCTGGAGCAAGAGGGCTCTATCGCTTCCGAATGGGGCGCCTCCGAGAATAACCGCAAGGCGCGCTTCTATCGGCTGACGCGCGACGGGCGCAAACAACTGCATGCCGAGACCCGAGGTTGGGAGCAGACGGCGGCCATCATCGGGCGATTTTTTGCCGTGAAAGCCGAGGATCTGAAGTGAGGAGCCCTGAAATGAGGAGCCCTGAAATGAGGAGCCCTGAAATAAGGGGCCTGGAATGAAAACACTGAGGCGCTTCTTCCGGAGGCTGAGTTCCTGGGCGACCACGCGGCGAGACGAAGAGCGGTTGCGAGCGGAGATCGAAGAACACCTCGCGCTGCAAACCGCCGACAATGCCCGGGCCGGTCTATCCCCCGCCGAAGCCCGGCGTCAGGCGGTACTGAAGTTCGGAGGGGTGCAAGCAACGAAGGAAAGCTATCGAGAGCAAAGAGGACTACCGTTGATCGAAACGCTGATCCAGGATACGCGGCACGCGCTGCGGCGCTTGCGAAAGGCCCCCGCGTTCACTATAGCCACGGTCTTGACCCTGGCGCTGGGAATTGGCGCGACCACTTCGATTTTCACCCTGGTGCATGCGGTTATGCTGAAGTCGCTGCCGGTAGCGAATCCCGCCGAATTGTACCGCCTGGGAAGAGAAACCCATTGCTGCTTCACGGGCGGGTACAGTCAAGAGAAAGAGTTCACCCTTGTCTCCTACGATTTGTACAAATACTTAAGAGACACTACCAAGGGCTTCGCCGATTTAGCGGCCTTCCCGTCATATCAGCCGCTTTTTGGCGTCCGGCGCGCGGGCGGCTCAGAGACAGCGCAAAGCTATCCAGGCGAGTTTGTCTCCGGCAATTACTTCACCATGTTCGGTATAACTGCGTATGCCGGGCGCGCGCTTACGGCCACGGATGACCAAACCGGCGCTTCTCCCGTGGCAGTCATGAGCTATCGCTTATGGCAGCAAAGGTATGGAGCGGATCCGTCGGTAATCGGCAGCGTCTTCAATGTCGATGACAAGCCATTTACCGTGGTGGGAATCACTCCGCCGGGATTCTTTGGCGACACTCTGCGCAGCACTCCGCCCGATTTCTTTCTACCGCTGAACATGGAACCTCTCATCGAGAGCGATGCCGATCTCAACAAGTACGATACTCACTGGTTAGAATTGATCGGACGCATCCGGCCGGGCGCCACGCCGGCATCTATCGAGGCTGAAATGCGGGTGGAGTTGAAGCAGTGGCTGCTCTCTCACTGGAGTGAGATGAGCGCCGGGGATCGCGCGAAATTTCCGGAACAAACCTTATTCCTGACCCCTGGAGGGGCCGGTATCGCCAACATGCGCGAACAATACGAGCACTGGCTTCAGATCCTGATGATGGTTACAGGGTTTGTGCTGCTGATCGTCTGCGCCAACGTGGCCAATCTGATGCTGGTTCGCGGCATGGAGCGGCGGCGGCAGACATCGTTAAGCATGGCGCTGGGGGCGCGCGCATCGCGACTGGTGAGGCAGCCTCTCATCGAAAGCATCTTGCTCTCGTTGTTCGGCGGCGCGGTGGGTCTCGGGATCGCATTTGCGGGCACGCGCCTGATTCTGCATTTCGCATTCCCGTCGTCTGCCGGCTTGGCCGGCGTACCCATTAGCGCGTCGCCTTCCATGCCCGTGCTGTTGTTCGCCTTTATCACGTCGCTTGCGACGGGAGTCGCCTTCGGCATTGCGCCCGCGTGGATGGCCACCCGCGTAGATCCCATCGAAGCGCTTCGCGGCGCTAGCCGGTCGACGGCCCGCGCGGGCTCGCTCCCAAGGAAGACGCTGGTAGCGCTGCAGGCTGCGCTGTCGCTTGTTTTGCTGTCGGCGGCAGGGCTGCTCACGGCCGCTTTGCAGAGTCTGGAGAATCAAGATTTCGGATTCGAACAGGACCGGCGCCTGGTGGCGACCATGGATCCAAGGCTTGCGGGTTACAAAACAGGACAACTCTCGCAGCTTTACAGGCGCATCCACGATTCGATCGCAGGCATTCCCGGCGTATCTTCCGTGGCTCTCTGCCAGTACTCGCCGCAGAGCCCCAGGGCGGGTTGGGGTAGCGGCGTATGGGTAGATGGCCATCCGGTTCCGGGGCCCAGGGACGACAATTTCGCTTCGTGGGATCGAGTTACAGCGGGATACTTTGACGTCATCGGGACGCCTATCGTCAAAGGGCGCGGCATCTCAGAGCAGGATACAAGTTCTTCGCAAAAAGTGGCAGTTATCGATGAGGCATTCGCGCGGAAGTTTTTCAGAAACGAAGATCCCATTGGTAAGCATTTCGGCTGGAAGCCGGGCGCAAGCCGTGAATTCGAAGTGGTGGGCGTAGCTAAAGGCGCGCGCTATTTGACATATAATCAGGATCGGCTTAATGTCCCCTTCTTCTTTTTACCCGAAACGCAAGCCGATTACACGCAGACTAATTTGGGATCGCTTTTCCTGCACGAAATTGTCATCTTGAGCAAGCCGGGGACTAATGTGTCCATTGCGCGGCTCGGGCAAGCTATGGCTTCTGTGGACCCCGGTATGCCGATCGTTTCGATTCGTACTATGCGAGAGCAGGTAGCCAATCAGTTCACCCAGCAGCGGCTCATCGCCCGCCTCACTTCGTTCTTCGGGATTCTTTCGCTTGTCTTAGCATCGATCGGGCTGTATGGAGTTACGGCCTATAATGCCGGACGCCGCGTCAGCGAGATCGGCGTGCGTATGGCGCTGGGCGCTAATCGCGGCCATATTGTCCGGCTGGTACTACGAGGCGCGTTCGGGCTGATTCTCTTGGGACTATTGATTGGATTGCCACTGACATTTGCCGCAGGGCGATTCCTGGGCAATCAGCTTTATGGCATGAATCCATACAATCCTGTGGTCGCGTTAGTAGCTGTTGTGACTCTGGGATTATCCGCATTGGCCGCGTCGCTGATTCCGGCGCTCCGGGCAAGCTCGACCTCACCGCTCGACGCGTTGCGCGAAGAGTAGGCCGATCGTCGTTGGACGACGAGTCCGCGAATACTTAGTCCGACGCGGCGGGGTCGCGGCGTCCGTCCCGTCCGCTCGATGTGGCTGCAAGAGTCACCGGGAAAGGCGCGGGTAACTCGGCGGAAGCCCCGTCACTTTGCCGGCCTACCATCCCACCTTTCGCTTTTCTCGCTCGGTGAGTGTTTCGTGCAATAGCGATTTGATGTAGGTCTGGTAAGGCAGTCCCTTCCGTTCAGCCTGCTTTCGGGCTAAAGCCAAATCTGCTTCGGGAATCCGTAGCGCCACCGTCGGCGCCGGCGTCTTCTTGGAGGCAGCTATGCGCTCCCGCAGTTTCTCCTTCGTCAACACCCGAGCTTCACCGTTCTTCACGGCGGCAAGCAGCTGTTTGCCGTGTATGTTGCGGTTCTTATACCACCACTCCGCCTCTTCCGCTTCGGTGTCGAAAGCCGGTACGACGCGCTTGGGTTGCTGCTCCAACTGCTTCTTCATTTGAGTCTCCCCAGAAAAGCCTTTCTGTCTGAAACACTAGCCGGAAAGGCTGTAATGGCACGTACCTTGCCGTTTCGAATCGTCCACGCCGCCGACAACAAAACGGCCTCCGTTCGTAAGGCCGACAGAGCGGTACCGCTCCTCGTTATCGATCACTTCGAAATCCAGGTCCACAGGATCGTTGTTCAGCAACTGTTCGAACTCCGCGGGCACTACATTGTGGGCGGCCAGGTGATTCTTGTTCTCGTCATCCCAATCGAACGCGATTTCGCTGGCCGCCGTCCTACATCGTATCGCAACGTATATACATTAAGAAGTTGGCAGAGGCGGTAAGCACTGCCGCCAATACAGTGTCCCGCCGGTAAGCTGACGCCTACGAACCCTCTTTAGGGGCTGGCTAGTTTTTGGGCATACGAATCACCGTCTTCTCAGGCGGCGCCGGTTACCCGCCGCGCGGTCCGAAGCCAGGTTGCTGGTTTGCGGGCCGCACTATCGCCCTCAGCCCTCGCCAATCTCATAATGCTTCAATATCTCTCCCCACTTATCCTGCGCCTTCAGAATCAACTCCACCACCTCGCGCACGGCGCCTTCCCCACCCACCGCTTCCGTGACGTAATGCGCTTCGCGCTTCACTTCCGCCCGCGCATTAGCCACGGCGACCGCGAAACCCACCCGATGCATGACGGTGACATCGGTGAAATCGTCGCCCATATAAGCTACCTCGGCGGCGTCGATCTTGGCGTTTTCCAGAATCTCTTCCAGAATCGGAATCTTCTCGATGTGTCCCTGGTAGATATAGGTCATCTTCACCTGGCGGGCGCGCTCGACGGTCGCTGGAGAAAGCCGTCCGCTGATCACTCCGGTCTTGATGCCTTTCCAGCTCAACCACGTCAGGCCGATGCCGTCCTGCGAATCGAAGCCCTTGGTCTCCACCATCTGGCCCTCCGGATTCGGAACCTGGTAGAGCTTGCCATTGGTCAGGACGCCGTCGACGTCCATCAGCAGTAACTTGATGCGGGAAGCGCGTTCGCGGATATCCATGTGTTCGGAGGTGTTTTCAAACTAGCAGGCTACAATCGTCTTGTGCTGCAGCAGGCCGTAGCGGCCATCACTCGTTATAACATGTTCGCGCGTACTGCCCGCGTTGGCGTGGCCGTGTCGGGCGGCGCGGATTCCCTCTGCCTGCTGCACGTGTTGAGTGAGCTTGCGCCCCAATGGGAGCTAGCTCTCACCGTGCTGCATCTGAACCACGGACTCCGCGGCCAGGAATCGCGCGGCGACGCGGAGTTCGTGCGCGAACAGGCTCAGCGGCTCGGCTGGCCGGTGATCGTCCATGAGGTCGAGCTTCCCGCGGACGGCAATCTGGAACAGGCGGCGCGCGCGGCGCGGCTCGAGTTCTTCCATTCGGCGATGCAGAGTGCGCGCCTCGATTGCGTCGCCACCGGGCATACGCGGTCCGATCAGGCGGAAACCGTCCTGTTCCGTTTTCTGCGCGGGTCGGGAACCGCCGGGCTGGCGGGGATCCGCCCGGCAACCAGAGACCGCGTAGTGCGGCCCTTGATCGAGGTGAGCCGCGGGGAAGTCGAACAATACCTTCGCAGCCGCAACATCGCATGGCGCGATGATTCCACTAACGCCACGCTGCAATTCGCCCGCAACCGCATCCGCCATCAGTTGATGCCCCAGCTCGAGCGCGAGTGGAACCCGGCCATCCGCGAAACCCTGGCGCAGACTGCCGAGTGGGCGCGCGCCGAGGAGGCCTATTGGGAAACCGAGATCGATCGCCTCGCCGCCGAGCGCCTCACCACCGAGCGCCTCACCACCGATGGCTTCGTTTTTTCGAAAGCGCCGGCGCTTAGCGGGTTGCCTCTGGCCGTCGCGCGGCGCTTGGTGCGGCGCGCCATCCAGTTGGCCAAGGGTGACCTGCGCGGCATCGATTTCGGCCACGTGGAAGCTATTCTCGCCCTGGCCGCCGGTGGCGAGGGCCACGGGCGCGTTCAGGCGCCGGGCCTGGACGTTCTGCGCTCGTTCGAATGGCTTCGTTTCGGCATTTTGGGCAGCTACGGGAAGGTGGACCGCGCCTATTCAGTTGAGGCTACAGTCCCGGGGGTTGTCCGCGCCGATGCGGCAGGCGTCGAGATTTCCCTGGAACTGATTGAAAAACCGGAAACATTAGATTCTTCGCATTGCGTATATAATGGTAGGGTAGGTTATTTTGACTGGAGTAGATTGTCTGGCCGCATAGTGCTGCGAAATTGGCGGCCGGGGGACCAGTACCAACCCATAGGCCGCTCTCGCGAGGAAAAGATCAAAACTCTTTTTCAGGAATTCCGTATTCCTATATGGGAGCGGCGGCATTGGCCTGTCCTTACGGATGGAGAGTCCATCGTGTGGGCGCGGCTGTTCGGTCCAGCCGCGAATCGGGCGGCTAGTTCCGGAAGCGTGACGGTGTTGCGAATACGAGAATCGGAAATAAGCCGGATGGCGTCTATTAAGTAACTAGCAACGGCCGGTTGCGGAGGCTTCGTGAGTTCAAATCTGAAAACATTACTCTTTTGGGTGGTTCTGTTCCTGTTGGCGGCAATGCTGTTCGTGTTTGTCAAAGCCGGCCCGGGCAAGAAGGAAAGGGCGATAACGCTCACCGAGTTCGTCAATAAGGTACAGGATGGTGAGGTGAAGGACGTTACCATCACTGGTAACGATGTCCACGGCACCCTGACCCAGAACTCCGGCGACGGCTTCAAGACGAAGATACCGTCGAACTATCCCGAGATCTACACCATCCTCTACAACAAGAAGGTCGCCGTAACTTACGACGACGCCAGTTCCTCGAACTGGGTATCCATTTTGGTGCAGGCTTCTCCATTCATCGTGGTGATCGTTTTCTGGATCTTCATGTTGCGCCAGATGCAGAGCGGTGGCAACAAAGCACTTAGCTTCGGCAAGAGCCGCGCGCGGCTGCACTCCACGCAGCAGAAGAAGGTGACGTTCAAAGACGTCGCTGGCGTGGAAGAAGCCAAGGAAGAATTGCAGGAAATCATCGAATTTCTGCGCGAGCCGCAGAAATTTCAGAAGCTGGGCGGGCGCATTCCCAAGGGCGTGCTGCTGATCGGGCCTCCGGGAACCGGCAAAACCCTGCTGGCGCGCGCTATCGCCGGCGAAGCCAGCGTTCCGTTCTTTTCCATTTCAGGCTCGGATTTCGTGGAAATGTTCGTGGGCGTGGGCGCAAGCCGCGTGCGCGACCTGTTCGAACAGGGCAAGAAGAATGCGCCGTGCATCATCTTCATCGATGAAATCGACGCCGTGGGACGCCATCGCGGCGCCGGCCTCGGCGGCGGCCACGACGAGCGCGAGCAGACGCTTAACCAGTTGCTGGTTGAGATGGATGGTTTCGAATCGAACGAGGGCGTAATCCTGGTGGCGGCCACCAACCGCCCCGACGTGCTGGACCCCGCGCTGCTGCGGCCCGGCCGTTTCGACCGGCGCGTGGTAGTGGGGCGTCCCGACGTGCTGGGGCGCGAAGCGATTCTGCGCGTGCACACCAAGAAGATTCCGCTGGGCGATAACGTCGACCTTTCCGTGCTGGCGCGTGGAACGCCCGGTTTGGCCGGCGCCGATCTCGCCAATCTGGTCAACGAAGCGGCGTTGAACGCGGCGCGGCAAAACCGCAAAGTGGTCATGATGATCGATTTCGAAGTCGCCAAGGACAAGATCCTGATGGGCGCCGAGCGTAAATCGATGGTGATGAGCGACGCCGAAAAGAAGAATACGGCATATCACGAAGCCGGCCACGCGCTGGTAGCGGTAGTACTGCCGAACGCCGATCCGCTGCATAAAGTGACTATCATCCCGCGCGGCATGGCGCTTGGCGTCACCATGCAGTTGCCGGTAGACGACAAGCACTCCTACAACAAGGACTACCTGCTGGCTGAGCTCGCCATCCTGATGGCAGGGCGCATCGCCGAAGAAAAGTTCATGCATCAGATGACCACGGGCGCGGGCAACGATATCGAGCGCGCCACCGAAATGGCTCGCAAGATGGTTTGCGAGTGGGGCATGAGCGAGCTTGGTCCGCTGAGTTTCGGCAAGAAGGAAGAGCAGATCTTCCTGGGCCGAGAAATTGCGCAGCACCGCGATTACAGCGAAGAAACCGCCATCCGCATCGACGAGCAGGTGAAGAAGCTGGTGCAGGGCGGGTACGACACCGCGGCCCGCGTCATCGATGAACATTCGGTGGCCTTGGTGAAGATCGCGGAAATGCTGCTCGAGCGCGAGATGCTGGACGGCAACGAAGTGGCGCAGATCATCAAGGGCGAGGACCTGCCGCCGAAGCCTACATCGGGAACGAAAGATTCAGGCGACACGCAGCAAGTGCTCCGGCCGGAAGCGGGACGCCGCGTGCCGGGCTTCACTGAAGGGGAGCGCCCGCAGCCGGCGTGATCCCGCGTTTCCAAGTGTACCTGTTCGACATCGACGGCACTCTGCTCGATTCCGCCAAGGATATTTGCGGCGCCATCCAGCAGGTGCTCGATACCAAAGATTGCCGGCCGGTTACCTTCGAGTTTCTGAAGAGCTATATCGGCCTCCATCTGGTCGAAGTATTCGGCGATGTCCTGCCGCATTATTCGCCCGCGCAAATCGACGAACTGGTGCAGGAATATCGCGCCTTGTATACGGCGCGCGGCCACAAGCTGACGCAGATCTATCCGGGCGTAGCCGAGACCCTGCCGGTGCTGGGCGGACGCAAGTCTACCGCATCGACGAAGGGCACCAGCGGTAGCCGCGCCGTCCTTCAGCAGTTCGGATTATTGCCGCACTTCGACCACGTGCAGGGAACTGACGGCTTTCCATGCAAGCCCGCGCCGGACGTGATTCTGAACGCTCTGGCGGCGCTGGGCGCCCAGCCGGATGACTGCCTGATGATCGGCGACGCCCCCAGCGATATGATCGCCGGCAAGCGCGCCGGCGTGAAAACCTGCGCTGTACGTTACGGCTACGGCAAAGAAGACGAGCTGGCGCAGCATCAGCCCGATTATTGGGTGGCGGACCTGCGCGAGCTGATATAGCCGCCAGCGGGGCCGTTAGCAGATGTTAGAAGATTGAATTCCGTTAGCAGAGCAACAGAATTAAGGTATACTAAACGTTCAGAGCTGCAAGAAGGGCTCCCAGGAGATGACAGCATGAAGACAATCACCGCGATAGCTTTGATGAGCATGGGACTTGCCGCAACCGGTATGGCTGCGGAGTTTACGGGCTTTGTCGAAGATACGTCGTGCTCCACCAAGCCGGCAATGAAAGGCAATGCCGGCTGCGCAAAAAGTTGCATCAAAGGTGGTTCACCAGCAGTCCTGGTGACCGCGGATGGAAAAATTTACAAGATCGCCAACCAGGACAAGATCGTGTCCCATGCGGGCGAAACTGTCACCGTGACCGCCGACCTGAAGGACGATACGCTCACCATCGATTCAGTCAAGTAAGTTGGATGCGGTCAAATAAATTCGGCGCAGTCAAATAATTCCACCGAGGCTGCGGGAGCTGTGCAGTTGCCCGCAGCCCTTTACACCTCAAACGTCCCCACTGCCCGAGCCTTAGCCAATGGCGTTTAGGCGGCGTTGAGTCGAGGCGCGCCGAGTTCCTCCGCATTGCTCCGCATCGTGTCATCCTCTGGGTCGCGAAGGTGTTTCGTGACTTGCGCGCGGAACCACCCGTGTATGCGATTGGTGGCGGCGTGGATCTCTTCGTCGTGTTGCGCCAGGCAGGCTTTGCAGGGTTGGGTCATTGTCGGCTCCTGTTCTATCCGACAATAGACTTGGTCACACCCGGGAACAAGATCTCCGGAAGTATGCTCCAAACCCTTTACTTCGGTTGTAGTACTTGCTGGCCCGCAGCTACAGCGTCTTGCGCGCCGGCTTCTCTTCGAGCCCCATCTTTTCGATCTCGTTGAAGTACACTTTGCGGCCGTCGTCCATCGCCAGGTTGCTGAGAATCACGGCCACCGCGTCGTTCATGCCTACCTCCAGATCGGCGCGCGGGCGTTGTCCATCGCGGCAGTTCTGGAAAAAGCTTTTCAACTCGGTGTCCACCGGGTTCACCGGCTCCTCTTGCACCATCACGCCCTTCGAATAAAGCCAGCGCTTGGCGAACCTCACCTCCTTATCGAAGAAGCCTTCGTTGCCGGTCATCGCCACGTCGCTTGTCAGCAGTGGAATCGGCCCCACCGCGCCGCCGCCGGATGCCACCATGGTTGCGCCCGCCACGAAATGGTCTTCTTTCTTGCCCGCAGCCGGCTGCACAGTCGCAGCCTTGGGCGGCTCGCGATACCACCAGGCGATAGCGGGATTTACGTCGTCGCCCACGGTGATCTCGATGGTTCCATCCGTCCCCATAATGATCTCCCCCATTTCCGGCCGCGATCCGTTGAAGTACGGCAGGAACTGGTTGGTGCTGATTGACGAGTAAGTCAGCTTTTGTCCGTTCGGGTAACGGTAAATCAACTGAATGTTGTCCCAGACATCGCGGCCGTCCTTTAGTGTGTCGAGGCTGCCGAGTCCCATCACGAAATCGGGCTGCGAGCCTAACATCCAATCGGCCACATCCACCTGGTGCGAAGTCAATTCCGCCGTGAGGCCGCCGGACATGGAACGGTAGACGCGCCAGTTTTCGATATTCGATTCGCCGCCCGGCTTCATAACCCAAAGCGAGCTTGGCTTGTTGATCATGTTGCGGTGCCACTGCGCGTGAATGTGGTGGACGTTGCCCAGAATGCCCTTGTCCACCATGTCTTTCACGGTTTGATAGAAGCCGCTGTAGCGCCTTTGCAGGCCGGTCTGCAGAATCTGTTTAGGATGCTCCTGCGCCAGCGCGCGCAGCCCGTGGACCTCATCCGGCTTGAACACCAGGCATTTCTCGCAGAAGACATGGCGGCCCGAGAGCAGTGCGTCGCGAGTGATGCGGTAGTGCGTGAACAGCGGCGTGATCACGAACACCGCGTCGAGATCTTTGCGGTTGAGCAGCTCGTGATAGTCGCTGTAAGTGGCCGGATTGTTGCCGATGGTCTCCACGCCTTGGGCGAGCGCGGTCGGCCGAATGTCGCAGAGCGCCACGCAGCGGCCGGTATCGATCTTCTTCAGGTGTTTCAGCAGATAACTGCCGCGGCTGCCCGTGCCAATGATGCCGTACTGCACCTGATCGTTGGCGGCTTTCACTTTCTGGATAAACGGAGCGGCGGTCACGGCCGTGACTGCTCCCGCGGCCTTGATCAGGTCGCGGCGGGAAAGATCGTTATCTTGCGACATGCGGGGACTCCGATGGCGATTGTAGCAGACCGTGGTGAGGCTGGCGGCAGCCGCGATGTTAGGATGGAAGATATGGCGCTGGCGTTACGCCCAATCGATGCAGATGAGCGCTCCCGGCGCGCACGCGTCTACGAAGAGGCTCTTGCTTCGGTGCGCCTCGAGGGCTTTGATCTCGACGAGCCGGTGAAAGCGTTGTACAGGCGATTCATGGATGGGGAGTTGACGCTGGCTGAAGTAGGGAGAGAGATCGATGAGCTCGATGACCGGGAATTCGGACCCGTATCTCTATCCCGCCACAAACGTCCTTAAAAACCTGCGCGGTCTCACTGACCCTGGACCGCTGGCGCGTTTCGAAGCGCGCCAAACGCACCGTCGCATCGCGGAGCTAATCGACACTCCCGTTCCCGGTTTTCTTCCGGGCAGCTTCGACCTCGGGCGCCTCAAGGCGATTCATCGGTACATCTTCCAGGATGTGTTCGAATGGGCGGGACAGTTTCGGACGGTGAACATATCCAAAGGCGGCCATCTCTTCGGACTCGCCGCTTTCCTGGAACCGGCGCTGCTGCAAACCATGCACAAACTCGCGGCCGAGAACTACCTCGTCGATCTCGATGCCGCACTGTTTGCCGGGCGGGCCGCCTGGTTCCTCGGTGAGCTGAATGCCGCTCATCCGTTTCGCGAAGGCAATGGCCGGACGCAGCGCGAGTTCATTCGGGAGCTGGGGTTGAAGGCCGGGCACTACATCGACTGGAGGGCGGCCACGATTGAGGAGATGAATAATGCATCGAAGTTGAGCCACGTGAGCGGCGATGCATCGCCGTTTGCGAGGTTGCTGAGCGAATGCATGCGTGGCAGCGGCTGACCAAGGTGAGAAATAGCGCCGCCGATTTATCAAGGTCGTGGCGCCACCCATCATTCATAGATTGCCGCTTGCGGGGCCGAGCGCTCTGAGCGGCTCGGCACACCGCAGGCCATGGGCCCGCGCCACCCCGGCGATCATCTCGATCTGTTGCTCAGTCAGCTCCGGATATACCGGCAGCGAAAGTTCTTCTTCGCACATTCGCTCGCTGACTGGAAACTGGCCGCGCCAGTATCCAAGATCCTGGTGCGCTTCCAGCATGTGGATCGCGATGGGATAGTAGACCGCCGTCTGCACGCCGGCCTCGGTCAGCGCGCTCTGCAACGCCTGACGGTTCGGCGCGCGCAAGGCATAGACATGGAACACATGGCGCGCGTATGGCATCACCGCGGGAGTGATCACGCCGGTTCCGGCCAACAGGCGGTTGTAAGCTTCGCCGTGCGCGCGCCGCGCTTCGGTCCATTGCGGCAGGTATTTCAGTTTCACCCGCAGAATGGCCCCCTGCAAGCCTTCCATGCGGTAGTTATAGCCGCGCAGGATGTGTTTGTAGCTCTCTTCCTGTCCCCAATTGCGCAGCAGGCGGATGGCTCGCACAGCCCCCGGATTGTTCGTCACCACCGCGCCGCCTTCGCCGTACGCGCCCAAATTCTTGCCGGGGTAGAAGCTGAAGCAGCCGAAATCCCCGATGCTGCCCACGCGGCGGCCCTTGTACTCTGCGCCGTGCGCCTGCGCGGCGTCTTCAATCACCAACAGGTTATGACGCCGTGCAATGTCGAGGATCGGGTCCATATCGGCCGGCTGTCCGAACAAGTGGACCGGCATGATCGCCTTCGTGCGCGGGGTGATGGCCGCTTCGATGGCATTGACGTCGATGTTGAACGAGGCCGCGTCGATATCGACGAAGACCGGCTTCGCGCCGGTGTAGCGGATGCTGGCCGCCGTGGCCACGAACGAGTATGGAACCGTGATGACTTCATCGCCCTCGCCGACGCCCGCCGCGAGCAGCGCCAGGTGCAGCGCGCTGGTTCCGGAGTTCACAGCGATGGCGTACTTCCCGCCGCAATACTCCGCAAAGGCCTCTTCAAACCCGGCCACCTCGCGGCCAAGAATGAACTGGCTGCTTTCGAGCACGCCGGAAATGGCGGCGTCTATTTCAGCCTTGATGCTGTGATACTGGGTCTTCAGGTCGGCCAGAGGAATCATCGCGAATTTCCCATTATCTCAGCCCGCCGTACAATAAAGGAATCTATCACTCTTCGATTGCTTTTCGATCCCACGGCAGCCGTCTCAATACTCGGGAATAGCGATCGCCAATCCGTCGATCATTTCAAAGTGCTTGCGATTCTTCGTGACGAGAGTACGCCGCTCATCTATCGCAGTCGCGGCGATGAGTGAATCGAACGTGCGAAGTCCGTTGGACTTGGCATACGTTTTGAGCAGGCCGTATGCGCGCTTACCGATCGCTTCATTGACCGGTATGGTCCCTCGATGAGTCGGTCGATGAGTCCAACCTCCCGCTGGTTCTTGGCGCCCGAGATAAACTCAAGAGCCGTTATCGCGGACACCCAATCTTCGCCGAGGCGATCAATGCACGCAATTGCTGCTTGATTGTTGCGAGACACGTCAACCAAAACATCGGTGTCAACAAGGTAGGGCATTGGGTCGCGCCAGCGGAGCGCCTAGCTGCGCGGGTTGTCGCGGAGGCGGTTTACATAGCTGACGCCGTCGGTGATGTCGTCTCTGTCCGCCCACATGCCGGCGAATCCAGTGTCGCGAATAGACCGAGGCTTAGCCTTCTCTGCTTGAGGCACGTAGATCTCGACGATGACGCCTTCCTCGATCTGGACCTTCTCAAGGGGTTTGAACACGCCGTTCTCGTATTTCGCTGCGATCGTCATGGCCTTCGCCTATCAATCCACTATCGGCACAATGCCACTGCTTCGCCGATTCTCAGTCTAATCGTAGCACCGCGATGGAAGTTTGGCCTGCTGCCTGCGGCACCGATTGAAAAGCCGTCGACGCGCGAACGCCGGGGAAAGAATTGATGGCGCCGTTACGTTTACGCGTTCCCAAGTTGGACTTGGTCCAAATATTCGGCCCACGTTTCGGACCCACACCATCCTTCGATTTCACCTGCAATGACGATGCGCACCATAAGCCCATTTGTAGGCGCATCGAATGCCTCCTGCGTGACCCTCCGCAACTCGCTTAGACGACCCGGCTCCAGTTTACGCCCTTTCGCTTGCACCCGCCTGACGACCGAGTCGATGAACTCCGGTGCCCGGCATCGACTGAGTTGCCGCGAAATAAACTCTTCAGCTTGCGAATCATCCCACTCGGGACGGGCGCGCCTCATCATCGACCGGATCGCGTTTATTACATTGAACTCGCGTCCTTGCTGTTGCGCCACGGCGCTCTCATGGGCGGAGGTGTCAATAATAGATACGGATCATCGTACAGTGGAAGTGCCACCACGGTCTGCTATGCCGGTAGTACAACCGCCCGCACACCGCTGCCATCAAAGCCGTGGGGACCCACCACCATGGGCCTCTCAGAACAGCGAGCAGAAGGAATGTGACGAGCAGAATCCAACTAACCATTCTTTTGTATTGATCCCGTTCAAGGGCCGTTCGCCCAGAACGTGCCGGAAGTCTGATAATAACTCACTTCGTCCGTGCTGAGCGTTTCTGGGTAGTGTCAGAAATGTGCGCAGCGGGGTTTTTAGGGCTTCTTGGCACTATCCGGCCCCCGCGCCGGTGCGGTTGCAAGGGGGTACGCTCAACCTTCAATCAGGCAACCATCCTGCCCTTCCCAGTGAGAATCCGATTCACCATAGCCCATGCCAGCGCGCGCCGGTTCGCCGATCTGCCGGTTGGAGCCACGTCGCCGGGCAATCGTGGCGAAGTCGTGACTTTCTGGCTTGCTTGAACGGCAAGCATGATACGATCATGGCGTGGACAACCCCGTAACGGAAGTCCCTCTGCGCAAGCGGTCAACTCCATACAATTTTGTCGTGGCCATTGCGCACCAGGGCAGACCACTAACGGTCTACAGCGGCGCTTCCGCCAACGCCGCTCGCACAGCATACTGGCAAGCCGTGTACACCCTAAGATTTCTCGTGACGGATGGAAAGATAGAACTCGTCGTGATGCTTTCCAGAGAGCCCTACGGCAGCTTTTTAACGGAGATAGAAAGCGGCGCCGCAAAGTCATTTCACGCACCAACGGGCCACTGCGTCAAATGGACGTCGGGTTCGTGGTCAGGCGACCATCTGCACGAGAAAATGTTGGCCACGGATTCCCGGAATGATTGGGCCGGTGCAGCCTTAAAATGCCTGCTCGCGTCTTCAAGCCCTTCTGCGTTCACAAGACTCGTTTCCGACCGCTCCGATTTTGCTCATGAACGCCTGTCTTTTCGTTGACTTTTTGAGTTTTGCGACCAAACGATCAGAGCAATCGGACCTGTAGCGAGCGAAAGCAGGCCAACGACCTTGTCAGCTAGGGAGACCGAGGGCGTCGGGGTGAACATCACGAGACCCCGCGGCGGGCAAGCTAAAGCACGCCCCACCTATAATAGAGGAAAGTGCTGTCCCTCTTCGATCCCCTGGTTGCCGAATGGTTCGAAACGCGCTTCGGCAAGCCGACCGAGCCGCAGATCCAAGGCTGGCCCGCCATCCGCGAAGGCCGCGATGCGTTGATCTCCGCGCCCACGGGTTCCGGTAAAACGCTGGCGGCGTTTCTGGTCTGTATCGACGATTTGATTCGCCGCGCGCGCCTGGGCCCGCTGCCGGACCAAACGCAGGTCCTCTATGTTTCCCCGCTGAAGGCGCTGAGCAACGACGTTCATAAGAACCTCGAAGTGCCACTGGCCGAAATCTCGGCGCTGGCGGTGAAGCGGTTCGTCAAGCTGGCGCCCATCCGCGCCTCACTCCGCACCGGCGATACGCCGCAAGCGGAACGCCAGCAGATGACGCGTACTCCGCCGCACATTCTGGTGACCACGCCCGAATCGCTGTACATTTTGCTCACCGCCGGCCGGCCGCGCGAGATGCTGAAAGGCGTCCGCACGCTGATCGTCGATGAAATTCACGCGGTTGCCGACGATAAGCGCGGCTCGCATCTGGCCCTGACGCTGGCGCGGCTCGACCGCCTGGTAGAGCAGAACGGCGGACCCAGGCCGCAGCGCATCGGCCTCTCGGCTACCGTGAAGCCCATCGAGGATGTGGCTGCCTTCCTGGGCGACGATGTCCGCATGATCGACATAGGCCATCGCCGCGCCATGGAAATTTCCGTGGAGGTTCCGCGCGATGAGCTGGGCCCGGTTGCCAGCAATGAGATGTGGGCGGGAATCTACGACCGCACCGCCGAGCTGATCCGCGAGAATCGCACCACGCTGGTCTTCGTCAATACGCGCCGGCTGTCTGAGCGTGTGGCGCATCACTTAGCCGAGCGGCTGGGCGAGAACGCCGTACTGCCGCATCACGGCAGCCTCTCGCGTGCGCTCCGCCTCGAGGCGGAAAAGCGTCTCAAGAACGGTGAGCTGAAAGCCGTGGTGGCGACCGCGTCGCTCGAACTGGGTATCGACATCGGCACGGTGGATTTGGTTTGCCAGATCGGCTCGCCGCGCTCGATCGGCGTCGCGCTGCAACGCATCGGCCGCGCCGGGCACTGGGTGGGCGCGCTGCCCAAGGGCCGCCTGTTCGTCACCACGCGCGACGAGTTGGTGGAATGCGCCGCGCTGGTGCGCGCCATTCGAGAAGGCGAACTGGACCGCCTGGAAGTTCCGCGCAACGCGCTCGACATTCTGGCGCAGCAGATGGTGGCCGCGTGCGCCGCCGAAGATTTCGGCGAAGACGAGCTGTTCGACCTGATGCGGCGTGCGTGGCCGTACCGTACGCTGAGCCGCGCCGATTTCGACGCCGTGCTGGTCACGCTCTCCGATGGCATCGCCACCGCGCGAGGGCGCAGCGGCGCGTACCTGCATCGCGATGCCGTGAACCGGCGTCTGCGCGCGCGACGCGGAGCGCGGCTCACCGCCATCACGTCCGGCGGCGCCATTCCGGAAACCGCGCAATACCTGGTAGTGGCCGAGCCCGAAGGAACCACCGTCGGCACGCTTGACGAAGACTTCGCCGTCGAGAGCCTGGCCGGCGACGTTTTTCTGCTGGGTACCACGTCCTGGCGCATCCGCCGCATTGAGCCCGGCCGCGTGCGCGTGGAAGACGCGAAGGGCGCAGCGCCCACCATTCCCTTCTGGAACGGCGAGGCCCCGGGGCGGACGCTCGAGCTTTCGCGCGAGCTCTCGCGGTTGCGCGAGGACATCGTCAAGGACCCCTCCATTGAGTGGCTGCAGCGCGATTGCGGGCTCGATCGCATGGGGTCCGAGCAAGCATCCCAATACGTTGTGGCCGGCCGTTTCGCACTGGGAGCGTTGCCCACCGCGGAGCGCGTGGTGGCTGAGCGCTTCTTCGACGAAGGCGGGGGAATGCAGTTGGTGATCCACGCCCCGTTCGGCGCGCGCATCAACCGCGCGTGGGGCCTGGCGCTGCGCAAGCGGTTCTGCCGCTCGTTCAACTTCGAGCTGCAAGCCGCCGCCACCGATAACGGAATCAACATCTCGCTGGGCGAGCAGCACTCATTCCCGCTCGATGCCGTCTTCGAATTCCTGCGGCTGGAAACCGTGGAAGACGTGCTGACGCAGGCCCTGCTGGATGCGCCCATGTTCACGGCGCGCTGGCGATGGAACGCCTCGCGCGCCCTGGCCATCCCTCGCTTTTCCGGCGGCCGCAAGGTTCCGCCGCCCATTCAGCGCATGCGCGCCGACGATCTGATGGCCGCGGTTTTTCCCGACCATGCCGCGTGTCCGGAAAACCTGGTGGGCGAAGTTCGCATTCCCGATCATCCGCTGGTGAAGGAAACCATCGCCAACTGCCTCTACGAAGCGATGGACCTCAACGGCTTGCGTGCGCTGCTGGCCGGGATGCGGGCGGGGCAAATCCAAACCGTGTCGATCGATACCGCCGAGCCGTCGCCGTTCTCGCACGAGATTCTCAACGCAAATCCGTACGCGTACCTGGACGATGCGCCGCTGGAAGAACGCCGCGCGCGCGCCGTCCAGATGCGCCGCACACTGCCCACCGATTTCGCCGAAGGCGCAGGCGCGCTGGATCCCGAAGCCATCGCGCTGGTGGCTTCGGAAGCATGGCCGGTGATGCGCGACGCCGATGAGCTTCACGAAGCGCTGCTTGGTTTGGGCGTGCTGCCGCCGGTGGATGGCGACGCCGCCATCTTGTTCGCCGAGCTGGCGTCGAATCGCCGCGCGGCCACGCTGACGGTGGATGGGCGCGCGTTTTGGATCGCCGCCGAGCGGCTCGATCTGGTGCGATGCGTCTATCCGGATGCCACGGTGACGCCGGCACTCGTCGCACCGCCGGCCACGCGCCCACTGCCGGATTCGCTGGAGCGCTGCGCCGCGGAGATCCTCCGCGGATGGTTCGAATGTTCCGGCCCGCGGCGCGCCTCGGAGCTGGCGCGCGATCTCGCCATGCCGCTCGAGCTGGTGGATCAAGGCTTGGCGCAACTCGAAGCCGAGGGTCAGATTCTGCGCGGCCGCTTCACGAGGCAGGAAGCCGGGGCCGAGATCGAATGGTGCCACCGGCGCCTGCTGGCGCGCATACATCGCCTGACTATCGGGCGGTTGCGGCGCGAGATCGATCCGGTGACCACGGCCGAGTTCTTCGCCTTCCTGCATCGGTGGCAACACTTGTCGCCGGGCACTCAGCTCCACGGCGTGGATGGAACGCTGCAGATCGTCAAGCAGTTGCAAGGCTGCGAATTCGGCGGCGCCGCGTGGGAACTGGAAGTGCTGCCGCGACGTGTGGCGAATTACAACCCGGAGTATCTCGACCAGTTGTGCCTGTCCGGCGAAGTGACCTGGGGCCGCCTTTCGCCGCACCCCGCGTTCGAGCGCGAGGAAGAAGACCGCAAGGGCCGCCGCGTGCGCCCCACACGCGTGGCGCCGCTGGCGATATTCCTGCGCGACGATGCCGGCTGGCTGCTCTCCACGCCGCAGCCCTCGCCCAAAGATTCGCTGTCGCACCCCGCGCAAGAGCTGCTGGCGGTGCTCGAAACCCGCGGCGCGAGTTTCTTCGCGGACCTGGCCCGCGCCACCGGCAGATTGGCGAGCGAAGTGGAAGACGGCTTGTGGGAATTGGTAGCGGCCGGCCTGGTGACCGCCGATGGCTTCGAGAATCTGCGGGCGCTGCTCGACCCCAAACGCCGCCGCGGCGAAGGCCGGTCGCGGACCGCGCGTCCGCGCCATGCACCTGGCCGCTGGGCGCTACTGCGCCACACCGAACCCTCGCCCGATGGCAATGCTGCCGCATTCGCCAAGCAACTGCTGGCGCGATGGGGCGTAGTGTTCCGCGACGTCGCCACACGCGAACCGCTGGCCCCGGCGTGGCGCGATCTGCTGGTAGAGCTACGCCGGATGGAATCGCGCGGCGAGATTCGCGGGGGACGATTCATCGCGTCGTTCATCGGCGAGCAGTTCGCGCTGCCCGAGGCGCTGGATCTGCTGCGCGCGATCAGGCGGACGGGCGAGAGCGCGGCGGCGCCGGACATGCCAGGCCCTTGGGCGGCGATGCAGGCGCAGAGAGCGGATGGGCCGACGCTGACGGTTTAGGCGGCCGCTGTCTCAGTATTGCTGGAGACCGATGGAAGTGGATCGCGCGGTATCGTCCGCTCTAGCAGTCATCTTGGGACTGCTCCTCGCATCCTTATCGGCGCTTGTGAGTTACACCCTCTGGTACGAGGCCGGCGGGAAGAATTCAGGCGGGATTATTGCCATAGTTGTGGGCTGCGCCGTGTTTGTCCTCACCGTTTGGAAAGCGGGGGGAATGCTCCGGAACGTTCAGAGGGCAACGCTCTCGAGGCTCCCCGAACCACTCCGATCCTCTGTGGAGTTCAGTTTCTCAGGCGCCTTGCTCTTTGGTGGTGTGATGGTGGTGGGCATCCTGTTGCTCGGCCATACGCGTCCGGTTGGGTGGGAGTTCGACCGTGTCTTGCCGTCAATGGCTTGGGGGGCGGCCATTTTTCTCGTCGTCGGGTTAGTGGTTGGGCTTTCCAGATCGCAGGGAAATCCGTGACGTCTGTGGGTTGCCAAAATTTCGCGTTGGCCGCGATAACTCTGCGCCTCTGGTGTGCGTCAATCACAATCGAAATATGATTCCGGTAGTCAACGCGATCCCATTGACGAGAGACGCCCTCGGCGTCTACCGTCTCGGCGGGACGCGCGTCACGCCCCAATCGTTCTGGCTCCAGATTGGCTGCTGGCCGGCTCAACGAAAGCCGACTGGCTTTCGGGCATCGTGTGCCTGCCGCTCCGGGAAGAAACTCACGCCGCCGCCTGGAGAAAAGCGAAAGGGTCGATGCCAGCCTGTTTCAGAATCGCGCGGAGCGTGCCTTCGAGCATGCCGCCTGGACGATTTGGAACGGTTGTGTAGCGCGACCCACCTACGTGGCCACGACGATGGTATAGTCGCGCCGATCCGCAGCCGTGGGAAATGAGACCTCGCCCTCCCGTTCGCGGCGCGCATCGATCAGCCTCCGGGCAACGTCGCGCGCGATATCGAGGGCCTCCGCAACCGTCCGCCTCTGTGCCACCAAGCCCGGTAGTTCGTCGGAGGTCGCCAGATAAACCCCCTCCGGCAACTCCTCGATCTGGATGCGGATGGCGAGTTCCATGTTCGCCGCAATTGTACCAGCGCCGAACCGTATGCCACCGGGTAGGCGGCCGCGTTGTTACGATTGACAAGGTGGTCCGAACGAAAAATACCATGGCACTCGTCCCCGTAAAGAGCAAATATCAAGTGGTCATCCCGCGAAACGTCCGCGAGCAGATCGGTCTCAATGTGGGCGATCTGCTGGAAGCGCGGATTGAGCGTGGAAGGATTACCTTGACGCCGCAGTCGCTCGTGGAACGCGGAATAGCCGAGGGGCTCGCAGACTTAAAGAGAAGGCCGCGTTCATGGACCGTACCGCTCGGTCGCGGAAGCCATGAGAGCGTTCCAAGAGCGAACGGCCAAACTTTCCAAGCGGACCAAACGCGAGGCATCCTAGCCGATGGAACTGGTTTTTGCCGAGCGCTTCGACCAAAGTCTCCGTCAGGCACCGGCGCCAGTGCAACGCGCTTTCTGGAAGCGGCGGGATTTCTGCTATCGAATCTGGCGCCATCCCTCGTTGCGCTCGAAGAAATACGAAGGGGCAGGCGATGACTGGCGCTTCTATTTCAGTGGGCGACGGAACTCGTAAGGCGGTCTTGGCAGGCGGAAGCGCCTGCCCCACATTGGCTGGCTCAGCTAAGAAACCTATTTCGCCTTCTCTATTTCCACCGCAAACGCATACGTCGCCCCAAACATATTCGACCGGAACACCACCCACTTCTGGTCCGGCGTGAAGCTCACATTCGGCTCCAGCTTGTACTGGTGCTTCGCCATGTTCACCAGCTTCTCCGCATGCAACGCGCCGGGCATGATCAGATCTCTCCCGATGGTTCCGCGGTCGGCGATCAGTTCCGGACGAAACAAGTAGATCCATTGGCCGTCCGGCGCGCGCGCCACCTGGCCTTTGTCGCCGCCGTCGCCGCAGAACAGTTTGCCGTCGCGCGTCACGTTGAAGTGGATCGACCACTCGTTGCGCTCCAGGTGATACCAAGTCCGCGCGCCCGTCTCCACGTTATAGCCGGCCAGCCAGAAGACTTCGCCGCGCGGGGTTTGCAGATCGTACCAGATGGTCTTTCCATCGGCGCTCCAGAATTCGTGCCCGGCAATTTCCATAGTCATGGAGCGGTGGTGCACCAGAGTGATGTGCGAGCCGTCGGTGCGCATGGTCCAGATGCGATCCACCTTGTGCCAGGGCCCCTCGTGGCAGAACATCAGCAGCGATGGGTCGGTGGGCGAAAACTCCAGGTGGTTCAGCCAGTCGGTGGCGCGGTGCAGCACCTTGGTCTCGCCGGTCTTGATGTTGATGGTAAAAAGCGCCATGGGCAAATGCGCGGCCAGGCGCTCTTCCATCATCTGGCCCTTGTTGGCCGGCTGGTCGAGCTGCTGCGGTTGCTGCGGGCGGTTGGCGTTGTAGTCCTGGCCGTCGCCTTCGACGTAAGTCCCCGCCATCAGCGTCTCATCCGCGTTGACCGTCGTCACCGAGCTGCGTGGCGGCAGCTTGGCGATCTCGCGCGTCACGCCGGTATCGACGTTGGTGGAGTAAACGGAATTGTCCTCGGTCGAGGTGGACCTGGCGTAATACACGTTCGGCGTCTTGCGGCCCGTGACGATCACGCGCACCTTCCCCTTCACCACGGGCTTGGCGGCGTGCGTCGCCAGATCGAGAGCGGAAATTCCCTCGGGCGTGGTGTAGATCATCTCGCGCCCGTCCGCCGTGTAGCCGTTCTGGTTGAAGTAGAGGCTGGCGCTGCCGGGCTCGTTGGTCAGGCGCACGATGCGGTGGCCGGTATCGGCGTCGATCCAACTGCGCGGAGGCTCCGGATCGCCAGTCTGCGAGCCAGCGGGAACAGCCGCACAGAGGGCAGCGGCCGCCACAATGGTCCCAGGCATGCTGCAACGCATGGATGTTCTCCTGTTGAAAGAGTAGCGCGCCTATTGCAGCGTCGCCACCATCAAGATAGCGGACGTCGGCTGCGCCGCGCCGGCCTGGTCTTCCAGCGTTACCGCGATGGTGACGCCGTTCATATCCAGCGGGCCCGTCCTAACATGCATGGCAGTTCCATCCGCCTGCGATTGGAACAAGCCGGCGGGAACGGGCTTAGCCCCTTTCGGGATCACCCACATCTCGTAAGCCTTCCCGGCGGGGGCGGGCGGCAGGTTCGTCGCAATCAACAACACGCCCGACGCGGGATTCACGAAGACCTTGCCTTTGGGTCCGGCGCCGAAGTTGACCTGCCTGGTGTCGGCGCCATTCATGATGGTCATAGCTTCATTGAGCCGCGTCAGATCCACCGCCTGCTGCCGCATCTGGCTGCGCACGGCGGCCAGTTCTTCGAGGGAGCTGCGCTCGCGGGCTTCGAAGTAGAAAGCCCCCACCAGGCTCAACGCCGCCGCCAGGCCCAGCCACGGCGACCAGCCGAAGCCGCGCTGCTCCGCGCCCACCGATGCCAGGATTCGCCGCCGCAGCTTCGCGGAGGGCGCCGCCGGAGCCGATGAGGCGCCAATCGGAGCCGACGAGGCGCCAATCATGGATGCGACTTGTCTTGCCCGCCTCATTTCCTTCATGCAAACCTCGCAGCCACGATTCAGATGCTCGCGGATCTCGCTCCGCTCCGGATCTTCGGACACGCCCATGGCGTACAGCTCGTATTGGCCCTGCAATTCTTCGTGGGTCATGCCGGCACCGCCACGCCCAGCTCATCGCGTAAATTCTTCAATGCCGTTCGCACCCAGGTCTTCACTGTGCCCAGCGGCTGCCCCATGCGCTCGGCCATTTCCGTTTGCGTCAGCCCTTCGTAGTACGCCAATTCGATGACCTCGCGCTGCTGCGGCGTCAACTTGAGCAGGGCCGCCCGGATCACGCGCGCATCGTCCGACGCCAGGATGTCGCGTTCCATGTTGGTATAGAGCGAAGGGTGATCCACGTCCTCCCATTCGATGGCGTTGCGCTCGCGGCCGCTCGCCGACCGAAGGTAATCGATGGCGCGGTTGCGCGCCACTGAGAGCAGCCACGGTCCGAACGCGCCGCGCTCCGCATCGAAGCCTTGTGCGCGGTTCCACACGCGCAGAAAAGTTTCCTGCACCAGGTCTTCGGCGATGGCGGCGTCGCGCACCACACGCAGAATCAACGCATAGGCGACGCGGCCGTAGCGGTCGTAAATCTCCGCAAGTGCCTGTGGATCGCGGCTTTGGAGACGCTTGATCAACTCGGCGTCGCCTTCCGCGAGAACCGCCATGAGCAGTGAGAGCAGCATCGGCTTTTGCGTTCCTCTATCGTAGTGTACGTTCGAAATGGCCGCGATAGATTTGCGAAAGCGCGGCTCGCGGCAAGCCGAAGCGTGCCCCACTTTGCGAAAACGAACGCGATGTTTGCATTTTTCTCTTGACTTTATTCGTGAACCACCTTATATATGAATCACATTGCGATTTTTCAAGTCGCAAAATTTGATGTTAGGGAGAAACAAATCGATGAAGAGCGCAACCAAGAAAGCCGCCCCGAAGAAAAAGGCCCCCGCAAAAAAGAAGAAGTAGCCTTTGGGCGCGCCCGTTAGGGCGATAGTCAAAAATCAAATACGCTTCAAGGCCCCGGTTTTCGGGGCCTTTTTTATTGTTCGGGCTCTTTCCTCCAAGATCGCGTCGCCGCTCGGGCAAGATCGCGTCGCCGCTCGGGCAAGATCGCGTCGCCGCTCGGGCAAGATCGCGTCGCCGCTCGGGCAAGATCGCAGCGGCGCTCGGCAAGACCGCGACGACCCTCCTCCGCTACTCCGCAGGCTGCTCTCCGGTGTCCTCAGCGCGGTTTTCGAACTTCGTCTGCGCGTGCAGGAAGACCAGATTCACCGTTCCAACCGGACCGTTGCGCTGTTTGGCGAGGATCAGCTCGGCGAGACCACGCAGATCTTCGCGGTCTTTTTTGTAAACCTCTTCGCGGAAAATGAAGCTCACCAGATCGGCGTCCTGCTCGATCGATCCGGAGTCGCGCAAGTCGCTCAGCTGCGGGCGATGATCGTCCTGACGCGTCTCCACGGCGCGGCTCAACTGCGAGAGCACCATCATCGGCACGTTCAACTCTTTTGCGAGGAGCTTCATGCCGCGCGACAGGGCGCTTACTTCCTGGTTGCGGTTTTCAAAGCGGCCGCGGCCCGTCATCAGTTGGAGGTAATCGACAATCACCAGGCCGACTGG
Organism: Bryobacteraceae bacterium; assembly: GCA_049522755.1. Classification (GTDB taxonomy): domain Bacteria; phylum Acidobacteriota; class Terriglobia; order Bryobacterales; family Bryobacteraceae; genus PALSA-243. Next base: position 31,341 of record JBEKNN010000055.1, read on the forward strand.
TTTTCCCTGCTCCATTTGCAAACGCCGCAATTTGGCGTGCATGTCCATCAGGTGGAGCGCGGCCGTATCATCCACATAAAGCGGCGCTTCCACCAGCTCGTGCAGCGCATGGTTGAGCTTGCGCCGCTCCTCCTGCGTCAGGTAGCCGGCGCGGAAACGCTGGCTGTCCACGCGGGCCGCGGCGCAGAGCATGCGGGTGAGCAGCGACTCCTTCGACATTTCGAGCGAGAAAACGGCCACGAGTTTTTTCAGTTTCAGCGCCACGTGCTGCGCCACGTTCAGAGCCAGCGCGGTTTTGCCCATGGAGGGACGCGCGGCGAGGATGAACAGATCGCCGCCGTGCAGGCCGCCGGTCATCTCATCCAGTTTGGTGAACCCGGTGCTGATTCCTTTGAGGCGCTTGCTGGGGTCGAGAAACGCGTTGATGCCGCCCTCGTAGCTCTCGAGAATCTGCTGCGCGCCCAGCAGACCGGTTTTCACGCGGGCTTCGCCCAGCTTGAGCAGCGTCTCCTCGGCGCCTGCCAGGATTGTGCTCGGATCTTCCTCGGCCATCAGGCAGCGGTTCATCATGTTTTGCGACGCGTGAATGATGAGCCGCAGAATGGATTTGTCTTTTACGATACGGAGGTAGCTGTCCAGGTTGGGGATCTGCGGCAGGCCGTCGTCCAGCGAGACCAGGTAGCTGAGGCCGTCGCAGGCTTCGAGCTCGTTGAACTTCATCAGCTCGTTGGCCACGGTGACGCGGTCGATTTTTTCGCCGCGGTCCTGCAGCTCGCCCATGCGGCGAAAGATGCGGCGGTGCTTTTCGAGACTGAAGTCGTCCGCTTCCAGGGTTCCGGCGGCTTGGATGTAGAAACTTTCGTCGAGCAGAATGGAGCCGAGCACGAAGCGCTCCGCGTCTACGTTGGTGGGAAGACCCTTTTCGATTGAGTTGGCGAGATTGGGAGCGGACATGGGGCGATTCCTACCTTACGCTGGGGGTTCGGTGTTTCGCGAGCCAATAGTTTCCACCCCGCTTTGATGCGTTTACGCTCTGGATAAAACGTGGCTCCTGGGCTGGATCGGCCGCCGCCATGAAACCACTTTGAATCAAACCGCTGCGGCGCGTTTCCGACAGGCGTCCGCAAAGCGCCCACAATTTATCAACAGGATCGTTAAAACATTGCATATCGTCCTTGTTTTAGGGTACCTGATGATACTCTCGATTGGGGAGGCCGCGACAAATGCCGGGATGGCTGGTTTCGAATTCGATGTGGCACGACATCTTTGCGCTGGGCGCGCCCGTGGTGGAGAAGACCCTGCGCCCGGTGGCGGTATATTTTTTTCTGGTGATCGCTCTGCGAGTCTTCGGCAAGCGCGAGCTGGCGCAACTGAACCCGTTCGACCTGGTGGTGCTGCTGTCGCTTTCGAACACCGTGCAGAACGCGATCATCGGAAACGACAACTCGCTCACCGGAGGCCTGATCGGCGCGTTCACTCTGTTGGCGATGAACTACGGCGTGATCCGATTCCTCTTCCGCCACCGTCGGCTCGACCAGCTCTTCGAAGGAAAGCCGATGGTGTTGGTGGATGACGGCAAGATTATAGAGCGTGCGCTGGCCAAGGAGCTGCTGACGCATGCCGAACTGCTGACGGTGCTCCACCGGCAGGGATTCGACAGTTTGGCCGAGGTGCACCGGTGCGTGTTGGAGCCGGGCGGGACTTTTTACATTCAGCGCAAGCTGCCCGCCCTCGATAGCGTGCAGCACAATGAGGTAATGGCGCGCCTGGTCGAGCTTGGCGGCAAGCTCGACCTTCTGTTGCAGCAGAAGGGAGCCTGAGCGGCGCCATTATAATAGGAGGTGGAGGAATGGCCGAGTGGTTGAAGGCGGCGGTCTTGAAAACCGTTAGCGGGGTAACTCGCTCGGGGGTTCGAATCCCTCTTCCTCCGCCAGGATTATCTGCCTGATTCTATGTAGGTTACTGTTGGGTTAGTTGAACTGTGGCGAATTTGCAGCTACAATCGGCTCATGCGTGATCTTTACGTACGCCATCGGCCGCGATGCCGATACGCATCCTCGAGCTACAAACACCCCAAGGGACTGCAAGCAAGACTCGTTTTCGGCTGCGGTTGCCCGATCTATGCAAAGCTGCTGATTCGCCATCCAGACCCCGCGATCCCGCCGTTCGAGTTCAACAGTTCGCTCGCAAAATTGGGCGTGCGAGAAAAGCTCGCCGCCGAAGAATTGATCGATCAGTGGACTGTTCAGTTCCTCTCCGGCCAAAACGCGAAGGTTGATCTCGGCACGTTCAAAACGGTGGAGCAGGCGATTCAGGATTACCTTGATGAGAAGCGAGGTACGCTTGATCGGTCGAAGGAAAGCACCAAGCAAACGATCCAGAAGATCAGCGGAATCCTAAAGCCTCTGGCCGCCTTCCTTCGGGACCGCGGAACCGTCTACCTGAAGGACGTGAAAACCGAACATCTTTCGGCCTTTCAGGAGACGTGGCAGGGCCGACTGCGCAAGAACCGCGAGACCGGCGAGTTCATCAGGCAGCCCAAGAGCCAGCTTGGCAAGCAGAAGAATCAGGAATTCTTGAAGATGTTCTTCCGCCGTGCGCGGGAGCTCCGGTGGATTCCAGAGAACCCTGCCGAGCTGTTGCTGTCCATCAAGACGCCGCGGATGGAAGTAAAAAAGAAGACTTCCGAAGAGAAGCAGCGCCTGCTGGACGCGATACCGCGCGTGTTTCCGAACATTGCCCAAGCGGCTACGGCCTTTGTCCTGATTCAACGATACAGCGCCCTGCGCCTCGTCGACGTGGTGACGCTGCGGACAGATGCGCTTAGAGAAGACGGACTCATGATCGCCAGTCAGGAGAAGAACGAGCAACCGGTCTTCGTGCCGCTCCCGCCCTTCGTTCTGGACGTCGTTAAGAAACTTCCGTCAAAGAGCAGAGATTACTTCTTCTGGACCGGCACATCGACCATCAAGACCGCAGTCAACGATTGGTCCGAAAAAATGAGGCGGCTCTATGTGGAAGCAGGCATAGAAGGCAAACGTTCCCACGAGTGGCGGGATACTCTAGCGATCGAAGTACTCGAGGGGGGTGGATCACTTGAGGACGTTCAATTGCTGCTGGGCCACAAGTCCCGGAAAACCACCGAGAAATACTACGTTGCGCTGACGAAAAAGCGAATGGAGAAGGCAATCGAAGCTCGCCGGCACACCTGGGATGCGGATTCGACTGCCCTCGGGATGCCGACCACGGCTATTTCCGAATAGCCACAGCTAGGCGATGGCGAATCACCTCCGCGGCCTCAGGCTCACGGCCGGTCATCTTTTGCCACTCGCGGGCAAAGATGCTTACCGGGATTGTGAACGTCCGGTACGGTCGCTTGTATCGCTTCGGGCGGTACGAAACGCAAATTCCGTCGACCTGGCTGAAATATCGCCGAGCCTTCCAGTACGACCACCGCAGAATCTCCGCTGCTTCATGAACGGTGAGGGTCGGTTCGATACCAAGCTCAAATAGCAGGTTCTTCAGGCCTCCTGCGGAGTCCGCCGTTCGATCATTTGTAGTGACATTCGGCGCCGCTTGCTTTGCCAGCAAACTAAGAGCGGCAGCCACGGGCCATTGGTTCTCTTGGGGCTCGGCGGGAACAACAGAGTTAGGGGAGGTCGGCATACAGTTCGCCGGGCAGTTGCGCTCCAGCATCGCTCGCGCCTTCTCCTCGAAACTGGTTCGGTTCCTCGTCATGTTTCTACCCCCCTTCGTGTCCGCGTGATCACTCGGGCCGACGCCAGCCCTGCCTCTCCCAGAGGCAGCAGCCTCCACGAACCGAGATTTCGCGCGGCGACTCCGCCACACTCAGTTCGTTTGGGCTACCCGGAAGAGAATGCGTTTCCCATTCACGTTCCTTGAGAAGTCCTGCGCTACTCAGGTCTGGTCTGCCGCGAAAAAGCCCCCACATTACTAAGGAAATGGCGAGGCTACTTCGGGACGCGATTTTTCGAGCGCCGCGACTTCATACGGTTATTGATCCATTCGAGATGTCTTTTCCAGTACCCAGCTCTGAAAAATAATTCGTTTTGGGCCGTCCCGAAGTGCCCTTCCCATTGCCTTAGTAGTAGAGACATTTTTGTCTCCCAATTTCAAGATTGGCGAGCCCATCGTCGCCTCGTGGCGGGTTGCGGCTCACCTCAGGAGGTCCGAAATGAGCAGCGCGAAGAATATTCCAGAATCACCGGCAGCGGCGCCCGCGGTCGAAAAACGGGTGGTTCTCTCCATGGGCGGTAAAGGCGGCGTAGGTAAGACCAGCTTGATGACCGGCTTGGCGGAATGGTTCCAGGAAAATGGCATTCCGGTCAAGCTGCTCGACCTCGACACCGAAAATAAGGCGCGGGGGTCACTCACGCACTTCTTTGGTGGCCGAGTGCCCAAGGTCAATATCCACACGCCGGCCGGTCTTGATGCATTTGTTGACGAGCTCACCGATGGTCCGCCGGTGATCCTGGCGGACATGGGCGCCGGAGCCGGGCAGGTGACCTATGAATGGTTCGACAAGATGTATTCGGACGTGACTGAAGCCGGCATCGCGTTCACCGCCGTGGGTGTCGTCACCGCCGATCCGGCCAGTGTGGAAAGTGTTCTTGCCTGGGCGTCGCGCCTGGGCGATCGCACGGCTTACCTGATCGTCGAGAACTCAACCACAGAGCACACCGACTTCCGGTATTGGCGTGAGAGCGAGCAGGCGCTGTGGTTCCAGCAGAAGTATTCGCCCTCGGTGATTCGCATGGACTACCGGCTACCCGTTCTCGAAAACGCCACGAGGAATCACGGCGTGACGCTGGGTGCGGTGGCCGGCAGATTGACCGAGGCGCCGGAGCTGCGGATGGCATCGCTGGTGATGCGCGCACAGAGCTACCGGCGACGCATGTTCGCCGAGTTTGACAGGGTAAAGGAGTTGCTGTTGCCATGAACGGAACACCCCAACCCCCCGACTTTCCGGAGCCGGATCTGATCGACCGCATCGCGAATGCGCTGCCTTCCGAATTACAGGCCGGCTACTATCGCGAGATGCGCTATTGCCGTTCCTTGTCCGAGAACGATGAGATGCTGCGTATTCTGCGGGCCATGCAGTTCTGGGTTGTGCTCATGGTGCAGATCCCGGAGCGAATAGCCACGGAGCGGGAACGGCTGGAGCAGATCCTAGCGGATTTCCTGAAGGCCCTTCGGGAAATCCGTCAGTCCATTGCCATCCATCAGGCGCAACTCGACCAACGATTGGGAGAACTCCCGGCGGAGATCGCGGAAGGGATTAACCCGGAGGCCATTGCAGCCAAGATCAATGAGAGCCTGCGTCAACAGTTCGTTCAATCGACGATCCCGGCAACGGCCGAGGCGCTGGCGGTCGCCGCGGCGCAGATGAAGAAAGCCACCTCCGAGTTTGCGCGGACTGCGAGTGCGCTGGGAGACTCTTACCGGGGTGCGGCGGAAGACGCGCGCCGAGCGGTCGCCACTCTCGAATCGACATCTTCCCACGCGATTAGCAGCACCACGCGCGCGGCTGAAGAATTGGTGCGTGTCTTCCGCGAGGAATTCCGGTGGTCGCTCTTCGCGTTACTGAGCATCGCGCTCTTGGTTGGCCTCGGGCTCGGGATGCTGGTCGAGCAAAGGCTCTCTCTGCCG
>JBEKNN010000056.1:0-36646 GCA_049522755.1 Bryobacteraceae bacterium
CTGGAACGGCCGCGAGCGCGGCTCTGCTTTCCAGCCCGCCGGCAGATCGAGCCGCAATTCACCGGACGCTTTGGCCACATTCGCCTTCACCGCGACATGTACTTCCCGCGCCCGCGCAGCCGGAAAAACCGCCACCGATTCCGGAAGGTCCACTGCCACCGCCGGGACTACCACGAACGGCCGCGTGCGCTCGCCTGCCGCGTTGTCGGCATAGCGGTAATGTACGGGCCGCACGATTTCGACAGGCGCGCCATCCACGGTGAGTTTCAAGCGGACTTGAAGCACCGGCGGCGTATCGGGCAGGCCGATGAGCATCTGGTTATCCACGGTGTAAACATCGCCCGACGGCGGCTTCGTCAGCCAGTAGGGCTGCGAATACGGCTGCGATGCCGGAACCGTGCGCGCGAATTCCATGGTCGCGGCCTGGTTGATTCCCAGTGCGGCCGGCTTGGCCGGAAGCGCGTCCTGGAACATGCCTTCCACGCTGGCGCTATCGAGCGAGACCGCAGCCGTCGACCGGTTGAGCACCGTCGTCGTGAACGCCGCTTGTGCGCCGGGCGTCACCTCCGCCGAGTGCGCCTCGGCTTCCACCCACAGACCCGCACAACCCGCGATGGCTTCATCGATCTCCGCCAGCTTTACCTTCGCCAGCGGATCGGAAATAGCAGCAATCAGCGGGCGAGCCTTGACCAGTTGCGGCAGAACCCTCTCGGGATGAGCCGGCTCAAAGCTGCGGATCGCATCCGCCAGCAAGGGCGCAACGGCCGCGCCGCCCGGCAAGCGGTTCCACGTGCTATCGATGCCCTCGAACAGGTCCTTCGACGATGGCGCGCCCGCGACCAATGTGAAATCGGCACTGCCCGGGCCCGGATGCCGCATGGCTCCCGTTCCCTGGCTGTGGTGCATGCTGCGGCTCAAAACCGCCAGTTCTTCGTAGGAATATCCCAGAATCGGGTTGTACTCGCCGGTGTTGACGGAGCCCGCGGGCGGCAACGGCGGAAAGGTGGGAAAAGTTGGCGGGGCCGGCGTGGGGGCTTTAGGCGCGGGGGCTTGAGGCGCGGGTGGAGTTGCTCCGCGCCCGCCGCCGAAGTTGAACTCGGCGCGCACGATACGCTTCGCCCGCCAAGGCTGCACATAGCGCAATTGATCGGAAAATTTCGTCGCGTCGCCCGCCGCTGCGAACGCTTCTTTGCCGAGGATTGCGGAGACCTGATGCTGCCCGTGGCCGTCGGCCGGCGTGCCGCTGAATCCGAGGATGATCACGTCGGGCCGATACCGCCGGATCACCCACACCACATCCGAGAGAATGCGGTCGTGCCCCCACTTTTCCAGCGTTTCGGACGCCGTCTTGGTGAATCCAAAATCGATCGCGCGCGTGAAGAATTGCTCCGCGCCATCGATCTTGCGCGCCGCCAGCAATTCCTGCGTGCGAATGATGCCCAGTTGTGCGCCTTGCTCCGATCCGATCAGATTCTGCCCACCCTCGCCGCGCGTCAGTGAAAGATACGCCGTGCGCATGTAGCGGCCGCGCGCAAAATAGGCAAGCACGGCGGTGCGCTCGTCGTCCGGATGGGCGGCGATCATGAGCACCGTGCCCAGTTCATTCAACTGGCGCAGCGATTGCTCCATCGCCGGCGTGCCCGTGAACGGCTGTAGTTGAGCCGGCAGTTGGGCAGGCAACAGTGTTATCGTGCTTAGCGTGCTTATGGCGGGTGCTGCGGCAAGAAGGAACGTAACGGCGAACGTGCGCATCGAGAGCATTGGAGTCCATTTTACGATGAGGCGGAAATGAAGGACCGATTCCTGTCTGCGCTTCGCCACGTAACCGGGAAGCGCCGTCTCCCGGCTCCGGTGACAGTGCTCGCGGAGCCGGTTCGCATCGGTCTCGCCTTAGGCGGCGGATTCGCCCGCGGCATCGCGCACGCCGGAGTGCTTTCCGTATTCGACAATCATCATATTCCCATCCATTGCATCACCGGCGTGAGCGCGGGCGCCATTGTCGCCGCAGCCTATGCCAGCGGCGCGACGCCCGCCGAAATCGCGCACGCCGGCTGCTCTATGCGGTTTGGCGATGTGGCTCGCTGGAGCATCAGCCGCATGGGATTTGTGGTGAACGAGCGCATGCAGCGGTTCCTCCAGAAGTTGCTGAAGCGCTACCGCTTCGAGGAAATGCGCATCCCTCTGGGCGTGACCGCTACCGACCTCTGCACCGGCGAGGAAGTCGACTTCCATGGCTCTGGAGACGTCTTTCTGCCCATTCGCGCCAGCTGTTCCTACCCTGGCTTGTTCCAGCCCGTACGCTACCAGGACCGGCTGCTGGTGGATGGCGCCATCAGCGTGGAAGCTCCCGCCGAGCTGGCGCGCCAGCTTGGCGCCAACCGCGTCATCACCGTGTACCTGCCCGGCCAGGGACCCGACGTTGTGCCTACCAACATGTTCCAGGTGATCAATCGCTGCTTCCAGATTCTGCAAAGCCGCGCTGACGACAGCCGGCGCAAGCACAGCGATCTGGTGATCGCGCCGGCCGTGCGCGGCGTCCAGTGGGACGGGTTCGGTAATGGACCGGATCTGATCGAGGCCGGAGCCGCCGCCGCGCTCGACGCGCTGCCTCAGATCGATGCCTGGCTGGGTGCGCAGCCGCGCGCGCAAGCCCCTGCCGCGCCGGTTATGCCAAGTTCAAAACCTGCGTGATGGTTCCACTCTGCTCTTTGATTTTTTCCTGCAGCATCATGATCGCGTAGATCAACTGTTCCGGCCGCGGCGGGCATCCGGGCACGAACACGTCAATCGGAATCACCTGGTTTACAGGCACCAGCGCGTAGTTGTGAAACACGCCGGTTGAGGTAGCGCATGCGCCCATGGAGATGGCCCACCGCGGCTCGGGCATCTGCTGATAAAGGTGACGGATCACCGGCGCCATTTTCTGCGACACGCGCCCGGCGATAATCATCAGGTCCGATTGCCGCGGCGATCCGCGAAACACTTCGGCGCCGAAACGGGCGATGTCAAACCGCGACGCGGACATCGACATCATCTCGATCGCGCAGCATGCCAAGCCGAAGCTCATCGGCCAGATAGAATTCTTGCGCGCCCAATTGACCGCGTGGCCGAGCGTGGTAAATACGATCCCTTCCGACAAAGCGGCCGCCGCATTAGTCACCGATTCGTCATCGACGCGCGCAAACAACTCCGCAGGACCACTGGCTAGGGGCTTCTCCATACCTTTTATTTTCGCATGATCGCCGGTGCTCTTGTAGAATCGAAGCTTAGTACTTTGTGGGGCAGCCAATCCTGGCTGCAGCCGGCTTTCAGCCGGCTCTCTTCGTGTCGCGCGTGGGGCAGGCGCTTTCGCCTGCCAACCCCCGTTTGCGCCGCGCACGGGCGCGTAGAGGTCGAAACGAAGTCACAATGGATAAGTAACCGGCCCGGCAGTTCGCGCCCCACATGGGCGCGTAAATAAAGACATGAGCTCCAGCACATTCGAAGAACTCCTCGACCGGGCCGCCGCCCTCCGTGGTATCGAGCCCGGTTACTGGGATATCTTCGGCCGTTACCACGCCACCACCACCGCGGGCAAACAGGCCATTCTGCGCGCCATGGGCTGGGCGGCCGGCAGTATACCGGAGCTGGAACAATCGCTGGCGGCGAACACGCGGCTCCAATGGCAGCGGCTTGCGCCGGTCACCGTGGTGGCTCTCGAAAACGACGCAGTGGAACTGCCCCTCAGCCTGCCTGTTGACTCCCTGGGCCAGCCGGTGACGGTCGAAGTGCGGCGCGAAGACGGCCACGCGGAAACGCTGGGGCTCAACGCCAATAATCTGCCGCAAAGCGGATCCATCGCCATGGAAGGGCGCACCTGGGTCCGCGTGCGGGCGCTCTTGCCGGTCAAGTTGCCGCTGGGTTATCACGACATTTCGGTGCAGTGTGGAGCCGCGAAAGCCACCACCCGCTACATCGTCGCGCCGCGCCAGGCCTTCAGCCAGCCGCAAATGGCGCACGGCGGGCGCGCCGCGGGAATCGCCATCGGCCTTTACGGATTGCGCTCCGCGCGCAACTGGGGATGCGGCGATTTCCGCGATCTTCTCGCCGTGATCGACTGGGCGCCCGACGGTTTGAGCGCGAGCTTCGTGGCGCTGAATCCGCTGCACGCCATCCACAACCGGCGGCCGTTCAACACCAGCCCCTATCTGCCCAACTGCATCTTCTACCAGAATTTTCTCTATCTGGATATCGAAGGCATGGAGGATTACGCGGCGTCGCGGCGCGCCCGCTGCCTGCGCGAATCGGCCGCTATAGAGCGAGAAATCGAGGAGCTGCGCGCCGCCGAATTCGTAGAATACGAGCGCGTCAGCGCCCTCAAATTGCGGTTTCTCAAATTGGTATTTGTACAGTTCCTGCGCGAGTGGCGCCGCGGCGGTCCGCGCGCGCGCGAGTTCGATGCATTCCGCGCGCGCGAAGGCGAGCTGCTCGATCGGTTCGCCATTTACTCCGCGCTCGACGAATATTTACACCGGCGGCATCCCGATCTTTGGCTCTGGACGGAATGGCCCGCCGAATTCCGGGACCCGGACTCCGCGGAAACCCGCGCCTTCGCGAAAAAGCATTGGCGGTCGGTAATGTTTTACCAGTATCTGCAGTGGCAGATCGACGGCCAATTGCGCGCCGCCCAGGCCCAGGCGCTCGCGCGGCGTATGCCGATCGGCCTCTATCACGATCTGGCTTTGGCCACCGACCAATTCGGCTGCGACCTGTGGGCGCATCGGCCGTTCTTCGTATCCGGCTGCCGTGTGGGCGCGCCGCCCGACGATTTTGCGCCACAGGGCCAGGACTGGGGATTTCCGCCGCCCAACTCCCAGCGGCACTTCGAAGACGGCTACCGCCTGTTCGCCGAATCCATCCGCCGCAATTGCCGCCACGGCGGCGCCCTGCGCATCGACCACGTCATGCGGTTATTCCGCCTCTACTGGATTCCCGACGGCAGCGACGCGACGCAGGGCGCATATGTGCGCGAAATGTCCGAGGACTTCGTCCGCATTCTGGCGCTCGAAAGCGTCCGCAACCAGGTCATGGTAATTGGCGAGGATCTGGGAACGGTTGAGCCGGAAGTCCGCGAGGCGCTGGCGCGGTTCGGCATTCTGAGCTATCGTCTTTTCTACTTCGAGAAGCAGAAGGACGGGACATTCCGCGCCGCCGCCGAGTATCCGCCGCAAGCGCTGGTCTCATCCACCACCCACGATCTGCCAACGCTGGCCGGTTTCTGGATCGGGGCCGATATCGAAGCCCGCCGCAAGGCCGGCGCGATTGACGACGGCGCGCGCCTCACGCAGTGGGCACAGCGCACGGACGAAAAGCAGAAGATGCTGGACCGGCTGTTTGCGGAAGGCTTGCTACGCGACGATTTGCCGCGCAAAGCGGAGGCCTATCCGGAGTTGACGGGCGACTTGCATCAAGCCGCCATCGGTTTCCTGGCGCGCACGCCGTCGCAGCTCTTAGCCGTGAATCAAGAGGATTTGACCAAGGAAACCGCGCAGCAGAATTTGCCGGGGACAACCTGGCAATACCCGAATTGGGGCAGGAAGATGCGTTACTCAGTGGAGGATCTACAATCGAACGAAGCGGCGCGGAGCTTCGCCGCCATGGTGCGCGACTGGGTAGTAAAGTCAGGTCGTGCTTAGTGGGACAGGCCTCCTGGCCTGTCTGCCGGCGATCAGACGGCGCTGTCACTGTAACTGCTGAATTCTCACATCCGCAATCAGACCCTAAGTGCGACCGCGACGACGCGAAAGCGACAGGCCAGGAGGCCCGTCCGACTCATTTCTTCAACTCCGCCTGCAACTGCAGGAGGCCTGTCCTACTCATTTCTTCAACTCCGCCTGCAACTGCCGGTAAGCCGCCTCTTCGTAATTCGTCTTGACGCGCTCGCGATTCTCACTGCGCGGGTCGCTGGCCCGCGGCCCGTCGCGCTTGAGGGCGCGGCCGAGCAGCGAGGTAGCTTCCTGATCGCTGGGGTTGCGTTCTACCGTGGCGCGCAAGCTTGCAATCGCGTCGTCGTATTGCGCCGCGCGCCACTGGGTAAAGCCCAGGTTAAAGCGGTAATCCGCGTCGGCGCTATCGCCCTCCAGGGCCTTGGTGAAGCTCGCAATCGCCGCGGCCGATTTGTGCTGGCGCGCCTGCGCCGCCCCCAAATCGTTATACACTTCGTTCAGCGGCGCCTCCGCCGCTACCGTCTCGAAGCATTGCTCGGCCCCCGCGTAGTCGCCGTTGTAATACCGGCACAGACCCAGGAAAAACTGCGCCTCCAGATAGCGCGGATCCGAACGCGCTACGCGCTCAAACCAACCGGCCGCAACCTTATACTCCTTCTTTTCCCAGTAGCTCTTCGCCAATTGAAAGCACGGCGGCGAGTAATGTTCGTCCAGGCGCGCCGCCTGTGTGAAGAAGCGGCTGCTCTGCTCCGGCGACGGGGCCAGCAGCCCGCGGATATAGTTTTCCACCGCATCGATGCGCACCGGGGGCCGGGCCCCGACAAATTCCTGCTCGGTAAGTTTGGTCTCCGGGTCCAACTGTTTCAAGGCCTGCCAGCCCAACCGCACTTCAATCGCCGCCAGGTCTTCCAGCGCGCCGGTTTCGCCGAATTCCGCTCCCTGCCGCATGTGCTTCAAATCGAGGATGCGCGCGGTGATCCGCAGCGAGCCCTTCGATTGCGTATTGCCCGGCTCCCCCGATAAGCCCGGCAATAGCTCGTAAGAGCCGTACACGACGCTCGATGCGTCCAGCGCCTGCCCGATCTTGATGATGGAGGCATGCGTGATCTCCGCGCCAGCGCGCAGCGATTCCCGCCGGTAGGCTTCCAGGCGGTCGCCGCGTTCGAGCGTAAGCACGCCCGAGGACGCCAGCGAATCGTTCACCGACTCCGCGATGCTCTCGCCGATCCAATCGAGATTGGTGGAGTTTGCGTGATTGAAAAACGGCAGCACCAGAGTCGCGGCGTGGAGCACGCTGCAGCTCACCATCGCCAGGGCCGCGGAACGAAGCATCATATTTCATTGTACGGCGCATAAACCGGTCGGCAATCGCTCAGAAACCTCCGCACGCGCTCCACTGCCTGCGCCTCCGCCGCATCCCCAAAGCCTTTCAGCCATTCCATGTCCGCTTCCTTACGAAACCACGTCATCTGGCGCTTGGCGTAGTTGCGCGTGTTGCGCTGCGCATAGAAGACCGCTTCCTTCGGAGTCAACTCGCCGTTCAACAATTGGAGCGCCTGCTTATATCCGTGCGATTCGAACGGCTTCGAACCTGCCGCGAATCCCATGGCGAGAATCCGCTTCACTTCATCCACCAGGCCGTTCTCGAACATCGCCGCGCAGCGCGCGTCCAGCCGTTCGTAGAGCGCGTCGCGATCCGGCGAAAGACCGATTTTCAGCGTGCGATAGCCGCGCAGCGCGTCCCGGCCTTCGCGGTACATCTCGCTCACCGGCCGGCGCGTCACCAGGCAGACCTCCAGCGCGCGCGTCACCTTCGGAACATCGTTGGCGTGGATCTTGGCGGCCGACTCCGGGTCGAACCGGCGCAGCAGCCGGTGCAGCGCACCGGCGCGTCGCGCTTCCCGCGCTGCCAGCCGGTCGCGCAGCGTTTGATCGCGTACCGGACCCTCGAACAATCCATCCAGCAGCGCGCGGAGATAGAAGCCCGTGCCTCCCGCCACCACCGGCAGCCGGCCGCGACCCGAAATCTCCGCAATCGCGGCGCGCGCCAGCCGCGCATACTCGCCAGCCGTGAAAAGCTCGTCGGGATTCGCAATATCCATCAAATGGTGCGGAATCCCACGCCGGTCTTGGAGCGGCAATTTGGCGGTGCCGATATCGAAGTACCGATAGACCTGCAGTGAATCGCAATTCACCACTTCTCCGCCGAAAGCCGCGGCGATCGCCAGCGCCACTCCGCTTTTTCCGGAGCCGGTCGGCCCACCCACTGCAACCAAAGGCCGCCCTGCCGCGTCACCGGTTATGGGGAAGTCTGTCTCGACTCGACTCGCTTCAGAGGGCGCCGCGATGTTTGCAGGAACCTTTCGAGACTTTTCCACCGATAGCCCGTTATACGATCGCCGTTATACAATGATGAATATACTTCGGTTCGGTTGGCGCTCCAACTGCCCGGAAGAAAGTCGGATTCGCATGATTCGCTCAGTCAAAGCGTTTCTCCTGGTAGTTTCTACAGGCTTCGTCTGCCTCGCCCAAACCCAATCGAAAACGGCGGCTCCAACCCCCGTCCCGGAAAGTAAATCCGACGCCTATTACCACTTTGCCATGGGGCGCCTGTATGCCGAAATGGGCCAGGCCGACGGCAACCGCGCCGAGATCAACAAGGCCATTCAGCATTATCAGGACGCCCTTAAACTCGATCCCGACGCCAGCATCATCTTCGAAGAATTGAGCGATTTGTACATCGCCACCAACCGTCTGCAGGACGCCATCAATCAGGCTGAGGAGCAGCTCAGGCAAAATCCCGAGAATCTGGGCGCGCGCCGTATGCTGGCGCACGTTTACATGCGCGCCATCAGCAACGGGCAGAACGGCGTCAACGAGGACGCGCTGCGCAAGGCGCTCGATCAGTATCAGAAAATCGTACAGAAAGATCCCAAGGACGCCGAAAGCTGGGTGATGTTGGGCCGTTTGAACGGATTCCTGCACAATACTCCGGAAGCCGAGAAATCGTTCAATCAGGCGCTGCAGGTAGAGCCCGACAGCGAAGACGCGCTCATCGGTTTGGCCGATCTTTACGGGCAGCTTGGCGATTCCAAGAAGGCGGCCGAGAAGTTGAAGGCGGCGGTGGACAAGAACCCGAGTCCGCGTACGCTTTATGCGCTGGCTCAAGCTTACGAGGATCTGCAAAACTACAAGGACGCCGCCGATGCGCTGCGCCGCGCGCTGGAAGCAGGCGCCGAGGACGAACGCATTCCGCCGGAGCTCGCCAACGATCTACTCTTTTCCGGACAGCTGGACGAGGCCTTGAAGCTGTATCAGCAGCTTGCCACGGAAAGCCCGCGCGATCCCGAAATTCAGCTTCGTCTTGCCGATATCTACCTGAAGAAACACGATTTGGCGCAGGCCCGGGCCTCTCTCAACCGCGCCAAGGCGGCCGCCGGGAATAATCCGCGCGCCCGCTACGCGACCACCGAGCTCGAGGTCGAGCTGTTGGAAGCGGAGGGCAAAGGCGATCAGGCCATCGCGGCCATCAAGGGCATTCTGGACGAAACCGCCAAGAAGACCTATTCGGGCGATGAAGCCAAGAGCCGGGCAGGCTTCCTGGCGCAGTTAGCCGAGCTCTACGCAAAGGGCAGCCAAACGGCGCAAGCTGTGGATGCGCTCCGCCAGATCGCCGCGATCGACCCCAGCGCCGCCCCCGGAGTGGAGTTGCAGGTGATCGATCTTTACCGGACTTCGAAAGATCTGACCAACGCGCGGGCGGAAGCCGATGCGGCTCTGAAGATATACCCGAAAGACCCCAAGATTGTGGAAGAACACGCCATCGTGGTCGCCGACCAGGGTAAGATCGACGACGCCGTGGCTGAAATGCGCGCATTCGCCAAGGGCAAGCCGAACACGGAGGCGCTGGTCCAGATCGGCCAGTTCTACGAGAAAGCCAAACGCTTCGACGAGATGGCCAAGACTTTGGATGAAGCCGAAAAGCTGGCCGCGTCCGACGGAGACAAGATCCAGGTCTATTATTCGCGCGGCGCTATGTACGACCACGAGAAAAAGTATGACGCTTCGGAAGCGGAATTCCGCAAGATTCTCGCCCTGAATCCCGACAACGCCAACGCCCTGAACTATCTTGGATACAGTCTGGCTGACCGTAATGTCCGCCTGGACGAGGCCTATCAGATGGTCAAGAAGGCCCTCGATCTCGCTCCGGACCAGTACGCATTCATGGACAGCCTGGGCTGGGTCTATTACCGCCAGGGGAAACTGGACGATGCCGAAGAGTTGCTGGTACGCGCGCTGGAAGGCACCAAGGATCCGACGGTACACGACCACTTAGGCGATGTCTATTTCAAAGAGGGCAAGACTAAAGATGCGGTGTCGCAGTGGCAGGCGTCCCTAAAGGAATACAACGCCGGCAACCAGGACGACGTAGACCCGGCGGACATGGCCAAGGTCACTCAAAAGCTGCAAAGCGCACAGGCGCAATTAGCCAAGCATCAGTAGCTGACGATCGAGAACTGAGCCTTCCGTAGTCGATTCAAAAATGGAGCCGCAGTCAGCCGGATTCAAGACTGAACCTTTGAGCGGCAAAGTCGCCCTTGTCACCGGGGCCAGTCGAGGGATCGGCCGCGCCATCGCCCTGGCGCTTGCTCAGGCCGGGGCCGATGTGGCAATCAATTTTTTGAATCGCGCGGAGAGCGCCGAGGCGGCAGCGGTAGAAGTTCGCGGATACGCCCGCCGGGCCGCCGTTTTTCAGGCCGATGTTGCCGTCGCGACCGAGGTGCAGCGTCTTGTCCTCGGGGTTCAAGAGCAATTTGGCGGAATCGACATATTGGTGAACAATGCGGGCATCGCCAGTCCTCGCCGGATCGAGGACATCACGGAAGACGATTGGGACAGGACAATCGCGGTCAACCTGACGTCCTGTTTTCTGGCGACCCAGGCGGCGCTGCCCGGAATGCGCGCGCGCCACTGGGGGAGGATCATTAACGTATCCTCTGTGGCGGCGCAAACCGGCGGCGTCGTCGGACCTCATTACGCTGCTTCAAAAGCCGGCATGCTCGGTCTGACACGGGCCTACGCGCAACGCCTTGCCAGGGAGGGCGTCACCGTCAATGCCATCGCTCCCGCGCTGGTAGAGACCGAGATGGTCGCTTCCAACCCGAACGCCCGGCCCGATCACATTCCGGTTGGACGTTACGGATTGCCGGTTGAAGTTGCGCAGGCGGCCGTCATGCTGGCCTTAAACGGCTACGTTACGGGACAGACAATCAACGTGAATGGCGGCTGGTACATGAACTAAGGCTGTCCGATTTCGCTTTCGTTCATTTCGTCCGACGCTTCCCGAAAAGACGCCGGCTTCCGAGAGCCAACAATATCAAGCCGAAGCCGGAACCTAACATGTACCCGCCGTCCGGCTCCATTTTCGCGGTTACCATTATTGTGCCGGCAAACGCGCTAATCATCGACGCGTCCGCTGGGAGAACGGAAAGCGCCGTCTGGAATGGCTCGTCGAACGTCGCGCTGAAATTCCCGCGCCAGGTTCCGCCGTCGCTCCTTGTGCCGGCGATCAGCCAGTCGGCCGTCGTGGGAATCTGTATAGCGCAGGCGGTCTCCGGATCGCCGGCGTAACTGGAAAGCGAGTCGCTCGGGGCTAGCGGCGCTACCGGCATACAAGCGTCACCGTGGGCGGGAGGCGATGACGGGCACCCGGAAGCCGGGTCGACCCCATCGAAGGTGCAATCCATTCCCTGCGTTGGCGTCGTTGGGTCCGCATTGAAGCCGATGAAGGCGTCGGGAACAAAGTCCGGGCCCACCGGCATCGAGGAACGGCGCAACCCATCGATAGTGATGGTCGTTCCATCCAGGCTGGAAAACCATCCGTCCGAGTCGCCACCCACCGTCGCCAGTAGCGCCGTTAATGGGAGATTCACATTGGCCCAATCGAGTGTGTTCTGAGTTACAGTTACGTTTCCGGCCATGCTTACCGCGTCGAAATCCTGCGCGGCTGGGAGACTCACCGCAGTGATGTTGGCCAGCAGACACGTGGAAAGCATTAGCGTTCTTAATGTCATTGCAGACTGTCTTCTCCGAGATAGGTATTTACCCTATCTATAATGTTCGTTGAATCGGCACTCAGGGTGTCCCCGAGGCTCGATACGATCAATTTTGATCGAAATTGCAAGCTAACGTCTGTACATCAGCTAACAACTGAATGTAGGAATGTGCAAAAGATGCCAGATCCGGATCGAAGGCGGCGCGCCGTTCGGATGGAGAGCGTCTTCGATAGCGCGCAACGGCGCCGCGCCTGCCTTGGCGCCGTCTGCGGCGGGTATCGCGACGAGGCTCAAACGGCAGTAGGATTACCGATTAGTGCCCCAACCGTGACGAATCTTTTCTCCGGCGAAGTAGGCGATCCAGAAGCAAGACCCGGTCGGTGAAATCTCAGTCTGAAGGTCTTGCAATTGCGTGTCGTAATAGGTATCCAGCAAGCGCCCAAAAGTTACATTCAATCGAAAGGCTCGGTTTGCAACGGGCGCTACGCCCTGCGGACCGGCTCGAAGTCTGCCAGGCGCTAGAAGCCGCAGACCCAGCGGGGCTCGCGGCGCCTGTGGATGCCGCGGCGCTTCCCCGACGACCATCGACGGCAAAGGCTCGTAGATCTGGACCAGCGGACCGGCGCGCCGGGAGGTCTACTCCCCGTCACAAACAAACGGGCGCGTATCCGGCCTCCCGGTCTCACGCCGCCCGACCCTCTATAATCTAATAAAGCGCGCGGGACGCAGTTTGACAGTCCTTTCATGGCAGCCGGCGCGGTGCGGTACTTTGAAGAGTAGCCGACATTTGGAGGTGAACGCGTGAGCGACAAAGTGGAGAAGAGTGTGTCGGAATTCGACTGGGTAACTGCGCGTTCCTCCTGCTCTCTACCGAAAGTATTCAAGGAACTCAGATTACGCGTTGAAGAGGACGTTAAGACTCGCAACGCCCTGCGCCCCGATAACTCCCCTTATGAGTTTTCGGTGGCGGAGAATGGGCCCGAATTTACTGTTCTTCTAGAAGCCAAAGATGTGCGCAGGTCGGTAACATTCAACCTTACCGAGCACGCGATTTCTGTACGGGACGATAAGGGCAATCAGACGTTTGATGTGACACTGACCTTTAATGACGGGGGCGAGTGCAAGCTGAATGTGGGTAAGGATGAGCGCAACCTGTGGCAGGTGCGACGAATGGCTCTTGAAGAGCTATTGTTTGGAGGCTATTAGTCGCTTCGTTCAACGTCACACTCCGGGCAGCCGCTTGTTTACCACCAAGTGATTGGCAAACGAGACGCGGTGTCTGTCGTTGACCCTTGGCTTGACGGTGCGGATTGGCCGCAGTATCGTTGGTCTAATGCGTCGCCGCCAGTTTTTACGTCTTTCGATCGGGGCCGCCGGCTTCCCCTTATTGGCGCAAAAGCGGGCGACGCCCATAGTGCCCATAATCGACGAGGCCGATCCCGGAAATGCCAAGCTGTGCCACCGCCTCGATGCTAAAAGCATCACCGATGACGACCTCCGCTTTCTGCGCCAGATCGGGCTGAAATGGGCGAGGCTGGAATTCGACGAAGGGGAGGTTACGCTCGATACGCTGCGGGCCGAGCAGCAGCGGTTTTCGCAGTTCGGCATCCGGATTTACTCGGGCGTTCACTATTCGTATCGCTCGCAGAAGATACAGCTAGGGGAGCCCGGGCGGGACCAGGACATCGACGCTTACCGCCAGTTCCTGCGCAATTTGGGAAAGCTGGAAATCCCGATCGCTTCGTATGACTTCCACCCGGCCAACACCTATACGACAAAGATGGTCGAGCGCCGCGGGTACACGGCGCGCGAATTCGATCTCAGCGATTTCCGCAGCACGGTAGAGAAGCGGCAGTTCGACCGGGAGTATTCGGCGGATGACATTTGGGCCAACTACACATACTTCATGCGAGCCGTGCTGCCTGTAGCCGAAGAGGCGGGAGTCAAGCTGGCGCTGCATCCCGACGATCCGCCGGTAGCGAAGATGAACGGCGTGGCTAAGCTGTTCACCCACTATGACGGTTACCGCCGAGCGGAAGAGATCGCCGAAGGCAGCCGAAACTGGGGGCTCACATTCTGCGTCGGTACGTGGTCCGAGGGCGGAGATCGCATGGGCAAGAACGTCTTCGAAATGATCCGCGATTTCGGCGGGCGCGGCAAAATCTTCGAAGTGCATTTCCGGAACGTGACCGGACCTCTGCCGCACTTCGTCGAAACATTCCCGGACGACGGCTATATGGACATGTACCAGGTGATGAAGACGTTGCGCGAGGTGCGGTTCAGCGGCGCCGTGGAGCCGGACCATGTACCCCGACTGGCCGGCGATAGCGGGTTGCTGCGCGCGGGGACTGCTTACTGCATCGCGTACATGCGCGCCTTGCTGCGGCGGGCGAACGAAGAGATAGGTTAGCCAAGGCGTCCCGATAATACGGAGAGACCGGCTAACGCTCAAATACGGGATGCACCTGCGGACAGCCCGTCAACATCGCTATAATTTCTTCATGCTTACGCCCACCGAAAAAATCTGGCACAACGGCCGCTTCATCCCCTGGAGTGAAGCTACCGTTCACGTCCTCGCGCACGTTGTGAGCTATGGCAGCTCCGTGTTCGAGGGCATTCGCTGTTATGAGACTCCCGGCGGACCGGCCGTCTTCCGCTTGAAGGAACACATCCGCCGCCTGTGCGATTCCGCCAAGATCTACCGCATGGACAACCTTGGCTATTCCGCCGATCAACTCGGCGAGGCGATGCTTGAACTGGTGCGCGTCAACCGCATGGATTCCTGCTACATCAAGCCCGTGGTGATGCGCGGATATGGCGACGTGGGCGTGAATGGCATCAGCAATCCCATCGAGATCTACATCGCCTGCTGGAATTGGGGCAGGTATCTGGGCGAGGAAGCGCTCTCGGAAGGCGTGGATGTGTGCGTTTCCAGTTGGACCCGCATGGCCCCGAATACTCTTCCCGCGCTCGCCAAGGCAGGCGCGAATTACATGAATTCGCAGCTCATCAAGATGGAAGCGGTGATCAACGGATACGTGGAAGGCATTGCGCTCGATGCCACCGGCTATGTCAGCGAAGGCTCGGGCGAAAATCTCTTTCTGGTGCGCGACGGCAAGATCTACACGCCGCCGCTGGGCGCTTCGGTGCTGCCCGGCATCACCCGCGACGCCATCCTCACGCTGGCGCGCGGCCTTGGCATTCCGGTTTCCGAGCAGCTCATTCCGCGCGAGATGCTCTATATCGCCGATGAAGTCTTCTTCTCAGGCACGGCCGCCGAAATCACGCCCATCCGCTCCATCGACCGCATCACCATCGGCAAGGGACGGCGCGGGCCCGTGGCGGAACAGTTGCAGCAGGAATTCTTCGGAATTATCAAAGGCGCGCGTCCAGACGTGCATAACTGGCTCTCGCCGGTGCACGTCGCGCAGCCCGTAGGCGCTAAGTGAAGGTGACGGAAACGACCTAGACGGCGCGCGCAGCCGGATGACCACCTCCCCCGAGATTTGCCATCCACAACTGCGCGGCCGCCTAATGGACTATCTCTTTGTAGCGCGCCCATCGCGCGAACGCCAGAGCGAACTTTTGCCGATGCGGCCTTTTCAACAAGTTTTTTGCTTCTCTCACGGTTGTACTTACGCCCGCGCTTTTGTGGCAAAGTTGTGAATAAAACGCGGTCCGCATCGGCTGTTTTGGTATGAAGTGTTCAGGCATCGACGCGTTGACCGGTTCGCCGGTGGAGATCCACTTCGGCGACGCCATTCACCGCGTGACGCCGGCGGCGCCGGAGCCCGGCGACTACATCGCGCCGGGATGGATCGATATTCAGGTGAACGGCTTCGCCGGCGTCGATTACAATCAGCCGGATGCGCCGCATAGCGAAATCGCGCGCTCCATTCACGCGCTCTTCGCGACTGGCGTGACGCGCTTTTACCCTACGGTGATTACCGGCGCGCCTGACGATATGGAATCGGCGCTGCGCAATCTGTCGCGCGCCAAGGATTCGCTGCCGGAAGGCGACGCCATCGAGGGCTTTCACGTCGAGGGACCACACATCGGCATCGAGGACGGCCCGCGCGGCGCGCATCCCAAACGGTGGGTGCGCAAGCCCGATTTCGACGAGTTCCGCCGCTGGCAGGACGCCACCGCGAACCGTATCCGCATCGTGACGCTTTCGCCCGAGTGGCCGGAAGCGCCGCACTATATCGAACGCGTTGTTGCCGAAGGCGCCGTGGCTTCCATCGGCCACACCAGCGCCACTGCCGGGCAGATCGCCGACGCCGTTTCCGCCGGCGCCTCGCTTTCCACACACCTGGGAAACGGCGCGCACGCGGTGATGCGGCGCCATCCCAATTACATTTGGGATCAGCTGGCGGAAGACCGGCTGATGGCGGACTTCATCGTGGATGGAATCCACTTGGGCGCGAGTTTCCTGATCGCCGCATTGCGCGCCAAGGGCATAGAGCGCTCGGTGCTGGTGACCGATGCCGCCGCGCCGGCGGGCGCCGCGCCGGGCCGCTACTATCTGGGCGAGCAGGCAGTGGATTTGACGCCGGATAATCGCGTGGTGCTTGCCGGTCAGGATAAGCTCGCCGGCAGCGCATTGCGCATGGATCACGGCGTGCAGAACTTGATGCGCATGGCGGGACTGCCGCTTGCCGATGCCGTTCGCATGGCTACGGTGAACGCCGCGAGAGCCGGCAGAGTTTCGGGCCGAGCGAACGGCCTCACGGTGGGAGACCGCGCGGATTTCGTGCAGTTTCGATGGGACGCGGAGGCGCGCGGCATCGAAGTAACGGCCACGTGGATTTCAGGACGGCGGGTTCACTAGGACCAGGGCGACAAATCTTCAATCGCGTAACTGTCGCCTGAAATCCGCGCCGCCGAAATCCACTGTTGCGGCGCAGATCTGCGAGCCGCCGGTCGCCACATAGATGGCGTCTGGGCGGAAGATGTTGCGGAACAAGGGCGTTCGTCGTAACGTATTGTGTTGTAAGGATGCCTTTTTGCAGCCAATGCGGAAACCAGGTCACCGTGGCCGATACTTACTGCGCCCGCTGTGGGATGCGGCAGCCGATGACGCCCGGCGCGGCTCCACCGCCCATTCCCGGTTCCGATCCGCTGGCGTCGCTGAATCCGCGCACGGCGTCGGTGCTCTGCTACGTCCCGGGGATCGGTTGGATCATCTCCATCGTAGTGCTGGCGGCCGACCGTTTCCGGCGTGACCGCGTGGTCCGCTTTCACGCGTTCCAGGGGCTATACCTGTTTGTGGCGTGGCTGATGGCCGATTGGGTGCTCCGGCCGATGTTCGACGTGTTCCTGATCCCACGGATGCAGATCTACCGCATCGTCGAGATCGTGCTGCTCGGAATGTCGGTTTTCATGATGCTCAAGGCCGGCCAGAATGAGGCGTTTTCCCTGCCGCTCTTTGGCGAATTGGCGCATCGTTCGGTCGCCGAGGATTAAACGCGCCCCAGCGCCGTTATGATCAAAGCTTGAACCCCATTATAATCAAAGCTTGAATCAAAACTTGCTGGGGGGCATTGAAGCAGGTGGCACCAAGTTCGTTTGCGGCGTGGGAACCGGACCCGGCGACATCGAGACCATTCAGATCCACACCACTT
This sequence comes from Bryobacteraceae bacterium, assembly GCA_049522755.1. GTDB lineage: Bacteria > Acidobacteriota > Terriglobia > Bryobacterales > Bryobacteraceae > PALSA-243. Next base: position 17,386 of record JBEKNN010000056.1, read on the forward strand.
CGCCCGAGGCCACCACGTCGGCAGCCGTGGACTTCCTTAGGCAGCGATCGCTAAAATCCGTCGGCATCGCTTCCTTTGGGCCGGTGAATCTTGCCACCGGGCACATCACGTCCACTCCCAAAGCGCTCTGGCGCAACTACGATCTGGCGGGGACGGTCCGCAAGGCGCTCGGCGTGCCCGTGGCTTTCGACACCGACGTGAACGGCGCAGCGCTGGGCGAAGCCCGCTGGGGCGCGGCGCAAGGCGTCTCCGACTTCATCTACCTCACCGTGGGTACAGGCATCGGCGGCGGCGCCATGGTCAACGGGCGCGCGCTGCATGGGCTGGCGCATCCGGAGATGGGCCATATCCGCATTCCTCACGATACGGCGCGCGACCCTTTCCCGGGGGTGTGCCCGTTCCATGGCGACTGCCTCGAAGGCCTGGCGTCGGGACCGGCGATTCAGGCCCGTTGGGGCGTGCCCGCTCCGGAGTTGCCGCCGGACCACGCGGCGTGGGCGCTCGAAGCGCATTATCTGGCGCTGGCGCTGGCCAACTGGATGTACACGCTTTCCCCCAAACTCATCCTCATCGGCGGCGGCGTAGGCGAGCAGTCTCAATTGTTCGAACAGATTCGCACCGAGCTCGCCGGCATTCTGAACGGCTACATTCAGGCCTGCGAGATCGCTGCGCCGGGTCTTGGCTCGCGCGCCGGCGTGCTGGGCGCCTTGGCGCTCGCGGAGCAGGCCGTTGGGTAGCGCATGCTTCAGCTTGTCCCTCGGTCGAACGAAGCTCGCCGCGCGCGGCAACACTTCTGACTCTGGTTTATTGCAGGGCAATCGTGATATCCAACTGGCTGGCGAAGGACCCCAGGTTCAGCATCAGCGGAACCAGGTTTCCAAAGTCGATGCTGGTGGGGACTTGCACGTTGACCTGCAGCAATCCCGAAACGTAGCCAGGCGCCGCGCCCGCGTATTCCACCGTGGCGGTCACGCCGCGAATCGCTACCGATACGGGTAGGACCGGCGCGGGCAGCGGTAGCGTCAACGGCGAGATGGTTCCATCCGCAACCGCGGGCGTCATCAGACCGGCGCCGCATGCGAAGAACGTAATGATGGTTCCTCGCGGCGCGGGGTTTGAGATCGAATTCAACGTTCCGTCCTGATTGAGCACGGCGCCTTGCCCGTGGCCGGAACCATCGAGCGTGAAGATGCCGGGAACGGCCGCGGCCACGGGCATCGCGATAGGGCCGTAGGATTGTCCGTTGAACTGGACGGTCATCTGCGTTGAAGTGGAGCTGACGCCATAGGGGACGACGGCGTTAATCTGATTGGCTCCGGAGTACAGCAGCGGCGCCGGGATCCCATCGAACGTCACCGTGGGCGCGGGCCCCAGACTGCTTCCGAACACGCTGACGATTTCCCCGGGTGCGACGGTTCCCAGCGGAAAGGGCGCCGCATTTCCCGCCGTGAAGCTGGCGGCATTCAGGACGCACGCGGCGTAGGGACCTGGTTGTGCAGTGACTGATTGCGCACTGAAATCGATGCCCGCCGCAAACGCTTGGTACGATCCGCTGGCGACGCTGTATGTGGTCTGCGCGGCGCCGGGCGTGGCGAAAAAGACCTGCGACTCCGTCTCTCCGGCAAGGTAGATAGCGCCGCCAGGCCCGACGGCCAGAGCGAACGCGTTATCGTAGCCCAGCCCGCTCATTCCGGTGGAATGCAGCAGTTTGGCGCCGGTGGGATCGAGCTCGGCCGCAAATGGTCCGCCGGTCTGGCGGCACCTTGGAATGGAGGCGCCCGATTGCGGAAAGTCGGGCGATTCGGTGGTCCCGGCGATGTAGACGTTGCCGGCGGCATCGAGCGCGATCGCGTAGGCGACATCCGCTTGCGAGCCGCCCAAGTATGTGGACCACACCACGGCGCCCAGCGGAGAGAACTTCGAGACAAACGCATCGCCGTCGGGATCGGTGGGGTCGGCGGCCGGACCGGCATAGGTCGTCTGAAACGCGCCAGTGGTGACGGGGAAATTAGACGACGACGTGGCGCCCGCTACATAGGCATTGCCGGTGGAATCGACGGCGATAGCGTACGCGATGTCGGGCTCCGAGCCGCCCCAATAGGTCGCGAAGAGGACCGTAGCGCCGCTGGGATTGAACTTGGCCACGAATCCGTCGCCGAAGGAACCAACGCCGACCACGCTTACGAGGCCGCCGAATGTGGTCTGCGCCGCGCCCGCGGTCACAGGGAAATCGGACGATTCGGTGTCGCCGGCAATGTAAGCGTCGCCCTGCGCATCCACCGCAATGGCGCGGCCTGCATCGTTCGCGGAGCCGCCGATGGTGGCGGAGTAGACCTGCGTTCCGGCGGCGCTGAACTTCGCGACGAAAGCGTCGGTTCCGCGGCTGGAGGTGGACGCGGTGGCGCCGGTGACATAGATGTTGCCGGACGCGTCCAGCGCTAACGCAGCGGCGGCGTTCGGCAGGGTGATCGAGGACATGCTCTGTAGCGTGGGACCGAGCGTGGCGAGGTATCCGCCGGAAACATTCGATCCCGCAATAACCAGATTGCCGCTCGAATCGAGCGCGGCCGCGGCTATGTTCACGCCGGGTGGCAGCGAGACGGAATTCAGAATGTGTGAGCCGGTAGGATCGAGCTTGACGACGAAACCGTTGCCCGCGACGAACGTGTTACCCGGCGAATCGACAACGACCGCGTTAGCCGAGGAGCCGTTGAGATACGTGGCGTAGCTGAGGATCGAGGGCGATGCGAAAACTGCGAGGGGAGTTAGCAGGGCAGACGCTAAAAGGCCTGCCCTACCCGGAATGCTCACGTTATTCTTCTGGCGGTGCTTCTTCGTCGCGGCCCTCGCGCGCCGCCTTAAGCCGCTCTTCACGGCGTTTGGCGCGGTCCGCGGCGCGCTTCACCAGCTCGGAACCCACCAGCTCGATGATGGCCTGCTCGGCGCCATCGCCCTTGCGTGGGCCAAGGCGCGTGATGCGCGTATAGCCGCCCTGGCGCTGGCCGAACCGCGTGCCCAGCGTATCGAACAGCTTCTTCAGCGAATCCGGCGTACGCAGCACCATGGCCGCCTGGCGGCGCGAGTGCAGCGTATCGCGCTTCGCCAGTGTGATCATCTTTTCCACCAGCGGGCGCACCGCTTTCGCCTTCGGAACGGTGGTGATCACCCGCTCTTCCTGAATCACGCTGGTGATCAGATTGCGCAACAGCGCGTTGCGGCTATCCACCGGCCGCTTGAGTTTGAATCCGGCAACCTTGTGTCTCATTGGCGCTATTCCCCGATCTGGTCCTGATCCAGATCGTCGCCCATGCCGTAATCGGGAATCGAGCCCGGCGCGGGAGGCGGCGGAGCCACCAGACGGCCGTGCGCGTCGATGCGCATGCCAAGCGATAGACCCATGTTGGCCAGAATTTCCTTGATCTCGTTGAGCGACTTGCGTCCGAAATTCTTGGTACGCAGCATCTCAGCTTCAGTCTTCTGCACCAGCTCGCCGATGGTCTGAATATTGGCGTTCTTGAGGCAGTTGTACGAGCGAACGCTCAACTCCAGCTCTTCCACCGAGCGGTTGAGCACTTCGTTCATCTTATCGAGGCCGCGTTCGGAGGGCTCTTCGGTGGCCTCCGTCACTTCCTCGAAGTTGATGAAGATGGTCATGTGATCTTTGAGCAGCTTGGCTGCGTAGCCGATCGAGTCCTGCGGCGAGACCGCGCCGTTAGTCCAGACTTCGAGCGTCAGCTTGTCGTAATCCGTCATCTGGCCCAGGCGCGCGGCTTCCACCGCGAAATTCACCTTGCGCACGGGCGAGTGCACGGAATCGATGGGGATGTACCCCAGCGCCAGATCCTCGTCGAAGTTCTTATCCGCGCTCACATAGCCGCGTCCGCTCTTGAGGCGCATCTCAATGGAGAGCTTGCCCCCTTCGCTGACGGTGGCGACGTGCACGTCGCGGTCGAGCACTTCCACGTCCGCGTCGGTTTCAATCTGTCCGCTGCGGACATCGCCCTGTTGGTCGATGGTCAGGCGTACGGTCTTGATTCCCTCGCCCATGATCTTGAAGGGAATCTGCTTGAGGTTGAGAATGATGTCGGTGGCATCCTCCACCACGCCCGGAATCGGGCTGAATTCGTGCTCGACGCCCTCGATGCGTACGGCGGTGATGGCTGCGCCCTCAATGGAGCTGAGCAGGACGCGGCGCAGGCTGTTGCCGATGGTTGTGCCGAAGCCGCGTTGAAACGGCTGGGCGGTAAACATTCCATACCGTTCCGTCAGGGTATCGGTATTGGCTACTAGACGCTTGGGTTTTTGGAAGCCCTTAAACATAGATGTCCTCAAATTTGGCAGCCCAGGCTTGACGCCGGGCATGCGCGACTACTTCAATACAGCACTACTTCGAATACAACACTACTTCGAATAGAGCTCGACGATGAGTTGCTCGTTCAATTGGATCTGCACCAAATCGCTGCGCTGCGGCAAGCTAGTGATGCGTCCCTTCAAACCTTCCCGGTCCACATCGATCCAGTTCGGCGCCGGCGCATGCGCCGTGGCGTCGCGCGCGCCGAGTATGGTCGGATTATTCTTAGCGGCTTCGCGGACCGACACCACATCCCCGATTTTCACCTGGGCCGACGGAATGTCGCACTTGCGCCCATTGACGTCGATATGGCCATGCCGCACAATCTGACGCGATTGAGCGCGGCTGGCGCCGAAGCCCATGCGGTAAATGACGCTATCGAGGCGGCGCTCCAGCCCGGACATCAGATGTTCGCCGGTGATGCCTTTGGACGCCGCGGCCTTTTCGTAGGCTCCGCGGAACTGCCTTTCCAGCACGCCATAAATGCGGCGGACTTTCTGCTTTTCGCGAAGCTGCAGGCCATACCCTACAATTTTCTGCTTGCGGTCTTTGCCATGCTGTCCGGGGACGAAGTTGCGCTTTTCAATGGCGCACTTCTCGGTGTGGCAGCGTTCGCCCTTGAGATAAAGCTTCATGCCCTCGCGCCGGCACTGCCGGCAAACTGGGCCGATATATCTTGCCAATTTCCTCTCCTAACCTTTCCTTACTTCAGGTGCGGTTTACAGCCAACTGGGGGCCTTCGTCCCGCTTACGAACTTAAACCTTCGACGCAGAGACGCTGAGACACGGAGGCAACGCAGAGAAGACATTTAAGAGACATTTAAGAGTTTTCTCTGCGCTTATCTCTGCGTCTCAGCGTCTCTGCGTCAAATCCCTTTTCTCACAATTCTCTAAACTCTCCGCTTCTTGGGCGGCCTGCACCCGTTGTGCGGAATCGGGGTCACATCTTTGATGGCCCGCACTTCAATTCCAGCCGTAGCCAGCGCGCGCACAGCGGATTCCCGGCCTGAGCCCGGCCCGCTGATCCGCACTTCCACTGTACGCAATCCGCTTTCGCCCGCTTTATTGGCGGCCGTCATCGCCGCCTGCTGGGCGGCAAAGGGCGTACCCTTGCGCGACCCGCGAAAGCCCAGGGAACCCGCGCTCGACCAGGCGATGGTGTGGCCTTCCTGGTCGGCGATAGTCACAATGGTGTTGTTGAACGTCGCCTGGATATGCACGATGCCCGAATGGACGACGCGCTTTTCCTTCTTCTTGAAGCTCTTCTTTTTGCCGCCTTTTGCGGGCGCTTTTGCGGATGTCTTTGCGGCTGCTTTCGCCATTATGTCTTACCCGTCGCCTTCTTCTTATTCGCCACCGTGCCGCGGCGCGGTCCCTTGCGGGTCCGGGCGTTGGTATGCGTCCGCTGGCCGCGTACCGGCAGGCCGCGGCGGTGCCGCAGGCCGCGGTAGGAACCCATCTCGATGTGACGCTTGATGTTCATCGAGATTTCCTTGCGAAGGTCGCCTTCCACGGCGCCTTCCTCTTCCAGAATCTGGCGGACCTTGTTGACTTCGTCCTCGGTCAGGTCCCGGATCTTCTTATCGAAATCGATGCCGGCCCGGTAGAGCAGCGAGCGGGAGCGTGTGCGGCCCACGCCGTAAATGTAAGTCAGCCCGATCTCGGCTCTCTTGGTAGCCGGCAGATCGACGCCTGCGATACGCGCCATATGGTTATCCCTGCCTCTGCTTATGTTTCGGGTTTACGCAGATGACCCGCACCACGCCTTCGCGATGGATCACCTTGCATTTGTCGCAAATCTTCTTAACGGACGCTCGAACTTTCATAAAATTAAAACCTCTCGACGCAGAGACGCTGAGACGCTGAGGCAACGCAGAGAAGACAACATATAAATGTGTTCTCTGCGCTTATCTCTGCGTCTCTGCGTCTCTGCGTCAAATCCCTGTTCTCCTACGGCCTAGTCAACACCCACGGCCCATTCTCCGTAACCGCGATGCAATGCTCGAAGTGCGCCGAGTTCGACCCATCCTTCGTCACTGCCGTCCACCGGTCCTTCAATACCACCGTCTCCGGCCGCCCGGCGCTGACCATCGGCTCCACCGCCAGCACCATCCCCGGCTTCAGCCGCGGATTCTCGTTGCGGCGATCCACATAATTCGGAACCTGCGGCTCTTCGTGAAGCTGCGTCCCGATGCCGTGGCCCACAAACTCCCGGACTATCGAAAATCCGTTCGACTTCACGTGCTGTTCCACCGTCCCGCAGACGTCGAACAGCCGGTTGCCGTTTCTCACCCGGTCGATGGCGAGCTCGAGCGATTCCTGCGTCACCTTCAGCAGCTTTTTTGTCGCCTCGCTCACTTCGCCCACCGGAAGGGTAACGGCCGAATCGCCGTAATAGCCGTCCAGCTTCACTCCGGTGTCAATCGAGAGGATGTCGCCCTTCTTCAGGGTGCGCTTGGAATTCGGCATCCCGTGAATCACCTCGTTGTTCACCGAAGTACACAACGCAAACTTATAAGTCTCGCCCGCCGCCTGCACATAGTAGCCCTTGAAAGCGGGCCTCGCGCCGGCGTCGGCAATCATCTTCTCGGCGGCCACTTCGAGCTCCATCGTGGAGCACCCTTCAACCGCCATCTCCTTCAACTTCTCCAGGAGCTGGTAGACAAGCATGCCGCTACGACGCATCTTCTCGAGCTCAGCGGGCGTCTTGCGCACAATCATGAACGTCTATCGCCTGACAAATCTTATCGAATACCTTTTCCGGCGGATCCGAACTCGCATCCACTTCCAATAACCTGCGCCCGGCCGTCCGGTAATAATCCAGCACCGGCCGCGTCTGCCGGTCATAAGCGCTCAGCCGCTCGCGGATCACTTCCTCGCGATCGTCGTCCCGGATCACCAGCTTCTCTCCATCCAAATCGCACACCCCTTCGCGCTTAGGCGGCCGGGAGACGATGTTGTACAGAGTTCCGCAGCGGGGGCACTGGCGTCGACCCGTCAATCGGGCGATAATACTATTGTAATCAACCGCGAGATGAATCACCACTTCGCGGATTCCGCGCTGGTCCAGCCAGTAGCTTAGAAATCGCGCCTGGGGCGTAGTGCGCGGGTAGCCGTCCAGAATAAAGCCATCCGCGGCATCGCGCTCGGCCAGCCGGCTCGCCACCATCCCGTTCACCACCTCGTCCAATACCAGCCCGCCCGCGTGCATCTTGGCCGCTACTCTCTGGCCCAGTTCCGTGCCCTCTGCGATCCGCTCCCGCAACATATCGCCGGTCGAGATGTGGGGTACCTGAAGACAACCCTTCAGGAGCTTCGCCTGGGTTCCTTTGCCCGATCCAGGCGAGCCGAACAGCACGATAGAGTTCGACAATTAGAAGGAGCTCCTCCGCCCGCGAATTCGCCCTGAGCGCGGAGTAAATCCCTCGTAGTGACGCATGATAAGCTGGGCTTCGATCTGGTTGACCGTATCCATGGCCACGCCTACCACGATCAGCAACGAAGTGCCGCCGAAATAAAAATTCACGCCCATACCGTCCAGAATCGCCCGTGGGAAGTGGGCATCGATAAAGGGCCCCACCAGCGCCAGATGCTGCAATTTGATTCCCGAAATCATGATGTCCGGGATCAGGCACAGAATCGACAGATAAATGCCGCCGACTACCGTAATTTTGGTGAGCACCGCGTTCATATAGTCGGCGGTGTTACGGCCGGGGCGTATGCCCGGAATGAAGCCGCCGTACTTGCGCATGTTGTCGGCCGCTTCATTGGGATTGAAAATGATCGAAACGTAGAAAAAGCAAAAGAAAATGATGCCCGTCACGAACAGGACATAGTAGAGCGGCTCGCCGTGGGCGATCATGCTCAACGTGCTCATCGCCCAGGGCATGTTCTTCACCACGGCCACCTGCGTGAGAGTCTGCGGAAACGCCAGAATCGAGGATGCGAAGATCACCGGAATCACGCCGCCCGCGTTGACTTTGAGCGGCATGTGCGTGGATTGTCCGCCCATGACGCGGCGGCCGATCACGCGCTTGGCGTACTGCACCGGAATGCGCCGCTCGCCGCGCTCTACCAGCACGATGAACGCGACCACCGCGATCATCATCGCCAGCAGCAGGATCAGCGTAAGCGCGCCCCACTCGTGCGTCACGAAAACGTTGGTGTAAATGCTGCCGATGGCGTGCGGCAGGCCGACCACGATTCCCGTGAAAATGATCAGCGACATGCCATTGCCCACGCCGCGCTCGGTGATCTGCTCGCCCAGCCACATAATGAACGCGGAACCCGTGGTCAGCGAAACGATAGTCAACAAAACGAAGCCAATGCCGGGGCTGATCACCACGCCCTGCTGCATGCCCATGAGTCCCTGGGAAATGCCGAACGATTGGATAACCGAGAGGATGATGGTCAGGTAGCGCGTCCACTGCGTGATCTTGCGGCGGCCCAGCTCGCCTTCCTTCTGCAGCTTCTCGAGCGTGGGAACCACCACCGTGAGCAACTGCAAAATAATCGATGCCGTAATGTACGGCATGATTCCCAGCGCGAAGATGGTGAGGCGGCGAATGTTGCCGCCGGCGAACAGATCGAAGAACCCGAAGATGGACCCCTGCGCCGAGCTGAAGATCGCTTCCCATCGCTGAACATTGATGCCGGGCGTAGGCACCTGGCTCCCCAGCCGGTACACGGCGAGCAGCCCCAGCGTGAACATGAGCCGCTTGCGCAGGTCGGGGATCCGAAAGATGTTCGCGAACGCTTCAAGAAACTTCTGAACCATGGTTCCCTTCCGGCGCTATTGTGCGGGCTGATTAACGACAGCCGCGCCGATGGTCTGAGCCGTTCCGCCGGCTTTCTGTATCTTATCCAACGCCGATTTCGAAAAATGGTGCGCTTCCACCGTGATCGTGCGCGTCAACTCGCCCGTTCCCAAAACCTTCAGGCCATCGTGGAGCTTCTTAATCACGCCCAGTTTCATGAGCGTGTCGGCGTTAAACGTATCGCCTTCGAGTTTTTCGAGACGGCCCAAATTGACGATGGCGAACTGCTTCTTAAAAATATTCGTAAACCCGCGCTTGGGCAGGCGGCGATGCAGCGGCATCTGGCCGCCTTCAAAACCGCGCTTCTGGCCGAAACCGGAAATCGAACGCTGGCCTTTGGCGCCGCGCGTCGAGTATTTACCGGTCCCCGAGCCCATGCCGCGTCCGACGCGCTTGCGGGGTTTTTTCTGGCCGGCGGGCGGCCTTAAGTCGCTAAGATTCATTTTCCCTTACTCCACCACTACCAAAAGATGCGGACACATCTTCACCATGCCGCGAAAAACCGCGGTGTCGGGCCGCACCACAATCTGATTGAGTTTACGCAGCCCCAGCCCCTTGACCACCCGCTTGTGATGCTCGGGGGTGCAGATCGGGCTGCGAACCAGTTTAATTCGAATGGTGCCTTCCATTAGAGTTTCTCCACCTAGAGCTTCTCCACCTAGAGTTTCTCCACCGCCAGGCCGCGCATCTCCGCAATCTGCCCGCGCTCGCGGAGCGATTCCAGCGCCACAATGGTCGCCTTCACCACGTTGTGGGCATTGCGCCGGCCGATCGATTTCGTCAGTACATTGGGGATGCCGCAGGCCGTGATCACCGCGCGTACGGCGCCGCCGGCGATCACTCCGGTTCCGGCGGGCGCGGGCTTCAACAACACCTGCGAGCTCTCATATTTGCCGAGCACCTGGTGCGGGATGGTGTTCTCAAGCACGTTGATCCGGCGCAGCGTCTTCTTCGCCGCTTCGATGCCCTTACGGATCGCCGACGGCACTTCCTTGGCCTTGCCGATGCCGTATCCGACCACCTTGGCCGACGGATCGCCGATCACCACCAGCGCCGAAAAGCTCATGTTCTTACCGCCCTTGACCACTTTGGTGACGCGATTGATGGCCACCACCTGTTCCTTCAGGTTCAGCGACCCCGCGTCGATCCGTTTGAGTGCCTTTGGCATGAATTAAAACTCCAGTCCCGCTTCCCGCGCCGCATCGGCCAGCGCCTTGATGCGGCCGTGGTATTGATACCCGCCGCGATCGAATACCACCGCCTTGACGCCCTTTTCCTTGGCTCGCTCGGCCACCAGTTTGCCGATCGCCTTGGCGGCCGCCACGTTGCCGCCCTTAGTCTTCCCGTCTTTATCCACTGACGAGGCCGACGCCAGCGTCCTGCCCTCGACGTCGTCGATGATCTGCGCGTAAATGTGCGCCACGCTTCGGAACACCGCCAGCCGCGGACGCTCCTTAGTGCCGCTGAGCTTGCGGCGGATGCGCTGGTGAATGCGATTGCGAATTTCCTTCTTCTCAAGTTTACGAATCATTTCGCGCCAGCCCCCGTCTTGCCAACCTTCTTGCGCAGCGCTTCGCCGGTATACCGGACGCCCTTGTTCTTATACGGGTCCGGCTTGCGAAGCGCACGGATGTTCGCCGCCACCTGGCCGAGCAGCTGCCGGTCGCGGCCGGTGAGGACCAGGCGCACCTGCAAATTCTGGATCGGACTCCCCGCCACCTTATCGACTCGCATCTCGACGCCCTCGGGCAGCAACACCTCGATAGGGTGCGAGTAACCCAGCGTGAACGTCGCCACCTTGCCTTTGATGTCGGCGCGATAACCGATGCCCACAATATCGAGCTCACGCGTGAACCCCGTGGAGACGCCTTGCACGGCGTTAGCGGCGAGCGCGCGCGTCAGTCCATGCAGCGCGGCATGCTGGTCCGAATCGCGCAAGAGCTCGAGCTTGCCATCCTTCTGCTCGATCTTGATGCCGGGCGGGATGGGAACCGTCAACGACCCCTTGGGACCGGTCACTTGCAATTGTTCGCCGATCTGCACTTTGACGCCGCTCGGCAGCGGGATCGGCTTTTTACCAATTCTCGACATAGTTCAAACCTTGGAAAAGTCTTTCGACGCTGAGACGCTGAGACGCTGAGATAAGCGCAGAGAAAACAATTGCAATGTCTTCTCTGCGTGGCCTCTGCGTCTCAGCGTCTCTGCGTCGATCATTAGTTCTCTCACCAGACTCATCACCATACCCTGCACAGAATCTCGCCGCCCAGATGCTCTTTGTGCGCATCCCGGCCGGTCATCACGCCTCGCGGCGTGGTCAGGATGTTGATTCCCATCCCGCCCAGCACGCGTGGAATATCCGTCTGGCCGACGTAGACGCGGCACCCCGGCCGCGAAACGCGCTCGATGGCGGAGATCACCGGCTCGTTCCCCGTGCTGTATTTCAGGTAAATCTTGATGGTCTTTTTGACGCCTTCTTCGGCTACCTTGAAGTTGGCGATATAGCCCTCTTCCTTCAAGATGCGCGCGATTTCGGCCTTCAGCTTGGAAGCCGGCACGTCCACCTTCGGGTGGCGGGCCTGGATCGCGTTCCGGACGCGAGTCAGCATGTCGGCAATGGGATCGCTCGTCATATTTCTTCTACCTCAGCCCTACCAGCTAGCCTTCACCACGCCTGGAATCTCGCCGTTCAGGGCGAGCTGGCGGAAACACAAGCGGCAAATGCCGAACTTGCGCAGGAACGCCCGCGGGCGCCCGCAGCGCCAGCAGCGGTTGCGATGCCGCCCCGGCAGCTTGTCTATTCCGGGCTTGTTCTGGGCCTTTGCCGCCATAGACTCCCGGCGGATCGTTTCCAGTTTGATGTCTCTCGCCATTTTTGCGGTAGTCGACATATCTCTCCTGTTTCCTGCTTTACTGCCGGAACGGCATTCCCATTTGGCGCAGCAGCGCCACACCCTCGGCGTCCGTGCGCGCCGTGGTGGTGATGGATATATTCATGCCCTTGGTCTTTTCAACCTTGGCGTAATCGATCTCGGGGAAAATCAACTGGTCCTTAATCCCCAGCGTGTAATTGCCGCGGCCGTCGAAGCTCTTGGTGGAAATGCCGCGGAAGTCGCGGACACGCGGCAGCGCCACATTCACCAGGCGGTCGAAAAATTCGTACATGCGGTCGCCGCGCAGCGTCACCATACAGCCGATCGCCTGTCCTTCGCGCAGCTTGAACTGGGCGATGGATTTGGTGGCCTTGGTGATTACCGGCTTCTGCCCGGCGATCTGCGTCAGCTCATTCACCGCGCCATCCATCAGCTTGGCGTTCTGCGTGGCTTCGCCCAAACCGATATTGATCGAGATCTTATCGATCTTGGGAACGGCCATTACGTTCTTGTAGCCGAATTCCTTAGTCAGCGCCGGAACCACTTTTTTCTGGTAATGCTCAATCAAGCGTGCTGCCATACGGGTCCTCTTATTTCTTGGCTCATTTCTTATCCAGGCTCTGCCCGCACTTGCGGCAGATGCGCGTGCGCCGCGATTTTCCGCCCGCCACGTGATCGATGTGATGCTTGATCCGCACCGCCTTATTGCAGCCGGGACATACGATCATGACATTCGACAGGGCGATGGAGCTTTCGCGCTCCGCGATGCCACCCTTGATCTGCTTCCCCGGGTTGGGGCGCGTATGGCGCTTCACCATGGCGACGTGCTCCACCAGGATGCGCCCCCGTTCGCGCTGCACCTGCAGCACGCGGCCGGTCTTGCCCTTGTCGCGGCCCGTGATCACCTTGACGGTGTCTTCCTTCTTCAACTCGATGCGCGCCGGCGGCGCCGGGATCTTCTTTGCAATGCCCATTAAATTACCTCGGGGGCCAGTGAAACGATCTTCATGAACTTCTTCTCGCGCAGCTCCCTGGCCACGGGACCGAAGACGCGCGTTCCAATCGGCTCGCCCACGTCGCTGATCAAAACCGCGGCGTTCGAATCGAAGCGGATGTAGGTGCCATCCTTGCGCCGCGTCTCCTTGCGCATGCGGACAATCACGCAGCGCACTACCTTACCCTTCTTGATGGCCGAATCTGGCGCGGCTTCTTTCACCGCGGCGGTGACCACATCGCCCAGCCCGGCGCGCAAACCCAGGTCGCCTCCGCGCGGCAGGATACAGGACAGCCTGCGCGCGCCGGAATTGTCGGCCACCTCGAGAATTGTTCGCATCCCTATCATGTCAGTTAGCTCCCCGTAACTACACCGGCGGCAAGACCACCGGCGCTACACTTTGACGTCTAACTCCACCGGCTGCACGCCTACCTGCGCGGCCCGGCGCACTACTTCCGCCAACTGCCACCGCTTCAACTTGCTCAACGGCCGGCATTCCACGATGCGCACCACGTCGCCCAGCTTGGCTGTGCCGTCTGCATCGTGTGCGTAGAACTTCTTGCGCTTGCCGATGATGCGCTTATACAGCGGATGCGGTACGCGGCGGCTGACTTCCACCACGATGGTTTTCTCCATCTTGGTCGAAACCACCTCGCCGACCTTTTCGTTCTTGAACCCATGCTGTTCGGCCATGTTATTGCTTCGCCCCCGCCAGTTCACGCTGCCGCAGGACGGTCAGGATGCGCGCCCGGTCTTTGCGCATAGTGCGCAGCTTCTTCAATCCGTCCATCTGCCCCATGGCCTTCTGAAACTTGAGACGAAAAAACTGGTCTTCCATTTCCGAAAGCTGGTGCTTTAACTCTTTATCGTCGAGATCCCCAGGTTTGAAACCCTTCATATCCCTTTACTCCCCGTCCTCGCGGCTCACGAACTTGGTCCGGATCGGCAGCTTGTGGGCCGCCAGACGCATCGCCGCCGAAGCCGTGGCTTTGTCCACGCCTTCCATTTCGAACAGAATCTTTCCCGGCCGCGTCACCGCCACCCACTGCTCGGGCGCGCCTTTACCTTTACCCATACGGGTTTCGGCGGGCTTCTTGGTGATGGGCTTATCGGGAAACAGCCGTATCCACACTTTGCCGCCGCGCTTGATCGATCGCGTCATGGCGACGCGCGCGGCTTCAATCTGCCGGTCGGTGATCCAGGCGCATTCGAGGGCCTTCAATCCAAATTCCCCAAACGAGATGGACGACCCGCGCCAGGCTTTGCCGCACATGCGCCCGCGCTGCTGCTTCCTGAATTTGACCTTCTTTGGCATCATCATGGCGGTATGCTCTCAGTCCTTATTTGTTGTCAGCCGGCTTCTCCGGAGCTCCGGTCTCGGGCGCCGTTTCCGCGGCGGGCGTCTCTGCCTTGGGAGCGGGCGCTTCGGTCTTGGCCACAGGCGCTTCTGCCTTGGCCACTGGTGTTTCTGCTTTAACCGCAGGCGCTTCGGTCTTGGCCGCGGGTGCTTCGGTCTTCGCCGCTGGCGCCTCAGCCTTTGGCGCGTGCGTTTCAACCTTGGCCGCAGGCGCTTCGGCCTTGGCAGCAGGCGTTACGGCGGGCGCCCCGGCAGCAGGCGCTTCAGTCTTAGCTTCCTGTTTCCACGACGGCGCCTGCGGCGACATCAACGGCGGCAGAATGGGCGCGCCGGTGCGGGCCGCGGGCCGCGGTAAATCGGCCGGAGGAGCCTGCGTCACAGGTCCAGCGGCTTCCGGAGCTGCGGCTATCGGCTGTTGCCGGTCCCGATCGCGGGGACCCCGGTCGCGATCGCGGTCACGGTCCCTCGGACCGCGGTCGCGGCGCTCACCGCGGTCGCGCCTGGGCTCCGGCTCGGGCAGAAGGCTGCGGCGCTTGGTCAGGTCGAGAATTTCGCCCTTATAGAGCCATGCCTTGACGCCGATCACGCCATAAGTAGTGTGCGCTTCCGCAAAGCCATAATCGATGTCGGCGCGCAGCGTGTGCAGCGGCAGCTGCCCTTGCAGATACCATTCGGAGCGCGCGATCTCGGCCCCGTTCAGCCGGCCCGATACGCGCACCTTGATTCCCTTGCACCCGAAGCGCAGGGCCGAATCCACCGCCTTACGCATGGCGCGGCGGAATGCCACGCGCTTCTCCAATTGCAGGGCGATATTCTCGGACACCAGTTGCGCGTCCAGCTCCGGCTTATGGACTTCCTGGATATCGACGAAGACCTCGCGCTTGGTCTTCTTCGCCATATCCTGCTTGAGCTTTTCGATTTCCGCGCCCTTGCGCCCGATGATGATGCCCGGACGCGACGTGCGGATGGTGACGCGCAGCTTGTTGCCGGGGCGGTCGACTTCAATCGAGCTCACGCCCGCCGACTTCAGCCGGTCGCGCAGCGCCGCCTTCAGCTCCAGATCTTCCTGCAGCAGCTTGGCATAGCCGTGCGTGGCGAACCAGCGCGAGCGCCACGGCTTGTTGAAGCCCAGCCGGAATCCGTACGGATGAACTTTCTGTCCCATCTATTCTTTGTCCTTACCCGTCACTTTAATGACGATATGCGACATGCGCCGCTGATACCGGTAGGCGCGGCCCATAGGCGCCGGCCGGACCCGCTTCATGCGCGGCCCTTCATTGACGTAGGCTTCGCTCACCACCAGCGTGTCCACATCCACGTCTTCGTCGCGGTTCACCGCGTTGGCGATGGCCGATTGCAGCACTTTCTCCACCGTAGGCGCGATTCGCTTGTTCGCCGCGCGCAGCGTGTTGAGCGCCGCGCCGGCCTGCATGCCGCGGATCAAATCCACCACCAGCCGCGCCTTCTGCGCCGACACCCGGATATATCTAGCTTCCGCTTTCGCTTGCATAATTCCTCTGGCAGACTTCAAAGTCTTTCGACGCAGAGACGCTGAGGCGCAGAGGCAACGCAGAGAAGACATTGAATGTTTTCTCCCTCCGATCTCTGCGTCTCAGCGTCTCTGCGTCGATCATTAGTTCGCTCACTAAGCCGGCTTCGCCGTCTTCTCCGTTGCCGCCTTCACCGAGTGCCCCTTGAACGTCCGGGTCGGCGAAAACTCGCCCAGCTTATGCCCCACCATGTTCTCGGTAATATAAACCGGTATAAACTTCTTGCCGTTATGAACCGCCACGGTCTGGCCGACGAACTCCGGAAGAATCGTCGAGCGGCGCGACCACGTGCGCACCACTTTCTTCTCGTTGGCCGCGACCAGGACAGCCAACTTGTTCTCCAGATGCGTGTCGGTAAAGGGTCCCTTCTTGACGGATCTGCCCATTTCCTTACCTCTTCTTACTCTTCCGCGTCACGATCCACTTATCGGTGCGCTTGTTGTTACGGGTCTTGTATCCGCGGGTCGGCTGGCCCCATGGCGTCACCGGATGGCGTCCGCCCGAAGTCTTGCCCTCGCCGCCGCCGTGCGGATGGTCCACCGGGTTCATCGTCACGCCGCGGTTGTGCGGCGTCTTGCCCAGCCACCGCGTGCGTCCCGCCTTGCCCAGCGAGACATTCTCGTGATCCACATTGCCCACCTGCCCGATGGTCGCCATGCATTCCAGCTGCACGCGGCGGATTTCGCCCGACGGCAGCTTGAGCAGCGCAATGCCGCCTTCTTTCGAAACCAACTGCGCCTGCGCCCCTGCCGACCGCGCCATCTGCGCGCCCTTTCCAGGCTTCAATTCGATGTTGTGGACAATCGTGCCGGCGGGCATGTTCTTCAAGGGCAGCGCGTTGCCCAGCAGGATGTCGGCGGTGGGCCCGGACATCACCTTTTGCCCGACCTTCAATCCCTCCGGCTGCAAAATGTAGCGCTTTTCGCCATCGGCATAGTGCAGCAGCGCGATGCGCGAGGAACGGTTCGGATCGTATTCGATGGTGGCCACCGTGGCCGGTATAGCGTGCTTATCGCGCTTG
This sequence comes from Bryobacteraceae bacterium, assembly GCA_049522755.1. Taxonomy (GTDB): domain Bacteria; phylum Acidobacteriota; class Terriglobia; order Bryobacterales; family Bryobacteraceae; genus PALSA-243. The sequence continues at coordinate 34,346 of JBEKNN010000056.1, forward strand.
AAATCGATCACCCGGTAAGCCTGCTTGGCGCCGCCGCCGATGAAGCGCGAAGTGACCCGGCCGGTGCTGTTGCGTCCGCCGGTGCGCTGCTTCTTTTCGACCAGCGATTTTTCCGGAGTGTCCTTGGTGATATTCTCACGCGAAACCACGGTCTGAAAGCGCCGCGTCGGAGTTGTGGGTCTGTAAGTTTTGATCGGCATGACAGATTTAGATCTCCGCGAATTCGGGCACTTTTTCTCCCGCCTTCAGCTTCACGTAGGCCTTCTTCCAATCTGAGCGGTATCCGGCGAACCTGCCGCGCCGCCGCAGCTTGCCTTCAAACGTCGCCGTGCGCACTTCCTGCACCTTTACCTTGAAAAGCTTTTCCACGGCCGATTTGACCTGCGTCTTGTTCGCGCCGGCCGCCACTTCAAAACAGAGCGTCCGCTCATTGTCTTTCTTGATCACGCCCTTTTCGGTGACCAGCGGGCGCAGGAGTACCTCGTATATGGTCATTTTGCGAGCGCCTCCGATAACTTCCGCGCGGCCGCTTCGCTCAGCAGCACGCTCTTATTGCCCAGCAGGTGATAAACGCTCACCGCCTTAGTGGGCAGCAGCGTGATGCCTTTGAGGTTGCGAACGCCCAGCATCATATTCCGGCTCTCGCCGTTATCCACCAGCAGCGTCGTGCGGCCGGCCTCCAGCTTCGCCAGCGTGCCCATCGCGTTCCTGGTCTTGTGATCGGCGAAATCGAAAGTCTGCACCACTTTCAGCTCGCCGTCGCGAAGTTTGGCCGAGAGCGCCGAACGCAGCGCGCCCACCACCATTTTCTTCGGCAGGCTATAGCTGTAATCGCGCGGCACCGGCCCGTGCACCGTACCGCCATGGCGCCACAGCGGCGACCGCACCGAACCCACGCGCGCCCGTCCCGTGCCCTTCTGCTTCCACAGCTTCTTGCCCGACCCCGCCACTTCGCGCCGCACCTTGGTCTTGTGCGTGCCCGCGCGCGCTCCGGCCTGATAGTGCCGCACCGCTTCATAGAGCAGCGCTTCGTTGACTTCGGCGCCAAAAACTTCGTCGGCCAGGTCCAGCGACCCGACCTTCTCGTTATTCAAATCCACTATGTCGACTGTCGGCATGGGAGTTACCTCTTGGCCCTCCGCACTACCACGTATCCGCCGTTCGGTCCGGGAACCGCCCCCTTCACCACCAGCACGTTGTCCTCGATATCCACTTCCATCACCTCGAGGTTGCGGACCGTCACGCGGTCGTGGCCCATGTGGCCGCCCATGCGCATACCCGGAAGCACACGCGAAGGAAAGCTGGACGCGCCGATGGAGCCGGGCGCGCGGTGGAACATGGAGCCGTGCGTGCCCTCGCCGCCGCGGAAATGGTGGCGCTTCACGACGCCCGCGAACCCGCGGCCCTTCGAGATGCCAATCACGTCCACTTTGTCCTTGGGCTTGAACTGATCCACCAGCACTTTATCGCCGGTCTTCAGGTCGTCGTCGCCTGGCCGCAGTTCCAGCTCGCGCATAAACTTCGCGCCCTCAACGCCCGCCTTCTTCAAGTGCCCGGTAGCAGGCTTATTGATGCGCTGCGGCTTAACGAACTCGAGCAGCCCGAGCTGCACCGAGTTGTAGCCATCCGTAGTGGGCGTCTTGCGTTGCACCACCATGCACGGACCGGCCTTGAGCAGCGTCACCGGAACGGCCTGCCCGTCCGCTTGGAACATCTGCGTCATTCCAATTTTCTTGCCAAGTATCCCTGGGCTCATGTGTCAGTCCTAACTTAAAACCTTCGACGCAGAGACGCTGAGGCGCAGAGGAACGCAGAGAAAACTCTTGAATGTCTTCTCTGCGCTTATCTCAGCGCCTCTGCGTCTCCGCGTCAAGTCTTTCACTTCCCGAACGCCTTAATCTCGACATCCACGCCCGCCGGCAAATCCAGCTTCATCAGCGCGTCCACCGTCTGCTGCGTCGGCTCCAGAATATCCAGCAGCCGCTTGTGCGTCCGGATCTCAAACTGCTCTCGCGACTTCTTATCCACGTGCGGCGACCGCAGAACCGTCGTCACGCTGCGCGACGTGGGCAGCGGAATCGGACCCGCCACGCTCGCGCCCGTCCGCTTCGCCGTATCCACAATTTCCGACGTCGATTGGTCCAGCACCCGGTGATCGTATGCCTTCAGGCGGATGCGTATGCGTTCTCTGAGCGCCATGGTTATTTCACAATCTCGCTGACCGTGCCGGCGCCCACCGTGCGGCCGCCTTCACGAATCGCGAACCGCAACCCCTTGTCCATGGCCACCGGCGTGATCAGC
>JBEKNN010000057.1:0-36517 GCA_049522755.1 Bryobacteraceae bacterium
AACATCGATCCGGTCAGCCGCAAGTCGCCGAATTCACTCTACTCGCTCGATATTGCCAGCTTCACCATGGGCGCCAGCTACGATCAGAAGGACGCGCTGGGCTTCATCAACCTCATCGGCCTGCCGATCAAGGTGCGCGCGGCGCTCGCCGGGAAATCCAAATGAAGCTGTGGGGCGGACGCTTCGCCGACGGGGCATCGGACGTCTTCGAGCGATTCTCCGGATCGCTCCATTTCGACCGGCGGCTTCTCGACGCCGATATTCGCGGCTCGCAGGCCTTTGCGCGGGCGCTGGAGCGCGTCGGCATTCTGACGGCGGAGGAGCGCGCGGCCATCGTGAAGGCGTTCGACGAAATCCGCGCCGAGGCGGCCGCGGCCGGCCCCGCCTTTTTCGATGGCGGCAGCGATGGGGCCAGCGATGAAGACATCCACACGCTGGTAATCCGCAAGTTGAAGGAGCGCGCCGGCGCGGTGGCCGATAAGATCCACACCGGGCGCAGCCGCAACGAACAGGTTTCGCTCGATACGCGGTTGTGGCTGCGCGAGGAGTGCAGCCGCGTCCGCGAGCTGCTGCGCGGAACGATGTCCGCGCTGCTTGACTTGGCCGCCAAATATCCCGGCGCCGTGATTCCCGGATACACGCACACGCGCCGCGCCCAGGCGGTGCTCTGGCCGCATTACCTGCTGGCGTATTTCGAGATGTTCGCGCGCGATTGGGAGCGTTTCGGCGATGCATACCGCCGCGCCAACGTGATGCCGCTCGGCTCAGGCGCGCTGGCCGGCAGCGGTTTCCCCTTCGACCGCGACGCTATCGCGCGCGACCTGGAATTCGACGCCATTACGCGCAACAGTATGGATGCTTCCGGCGACCGCGATTTCGCCCTGGATTTCCTTTACGCCGCCAGCGTCGCCATGATTCACTTGAGCCGTCTGGCGGAAGATTGGATCCTCTATTCCGGCGAAGAGTTCGGCTGGATGGAGTTGGGCGACGGCGTTACCAGCGGTTCCAGCCTGATGCCGCAGAAGAAGAATCCGGATTCGCTCGAGCTGATTCGCGGCAAGAGCGGACGCGTGATGGGCTGCCTCACCGCGCTGATGGTCACCATGAAGGGCCTGCCGATGACCTACAATCGCGACATGCAGGAGGATAAGGTTCCGCTCTTTGAAGCCGCCGATGAGTTGGCCGGTTCGCTGGAAATGGCGCGGGTGGTGATTGAATCGGTGAAGCTCAACGCGGCCAGGCCCGCGGCGGCGGCCGAAGAGAGCTGGGTGGTGGCTACCGATCTCGCCGAGGCCTTGGCGCGCGCCGGCACGCCGTTCCATCAGGCGCATCAAATTGTGGGGCGGTTCGTGCTGGAAAGCGTGCAGAAGGGCAAGCGGCCTTCCGATTGGACGCCCGAAGAGATGCAGCGATTCGCGCCTGAATTCACCGCCGATTTCGCGCGTCTGCTGGATCCCCGCCCCGGCATGCGATCGCGCGAACTGCCCGGCGGCACTGGGCCGCAAGCGGTGGCGGCGGCGCTGGCCGAAGCCCGGGTGCGCCTCGCGCGGATGGTTTGAGCACGCATGATATAAGCAAGCCATGAGCAAGAGCTACCGCCAGGGCCAGATCTTGAAGCTGATCCGGTCGAAGCGCATCTCCACGCAGGAAGAACTGGCGCATGAGCTGAAGACTGTGGGCATCGCCGCGACGCAGGTGACGCTCTCGCGCGACATTCGCGACCTGCGGCTGGTGAAGACGCGCGAAGGCTACCAGGAGACGTCCGCGGATGAGAGCCGCCCGCAATTCTCCATGCTGGCTTCGGAATTCCTGCTCGACGTGCGGTGCGCGCAGAACCTGGTGGTGCTCAAGACCGCGCCGGGCCACGCCAATTCCGTAGCGGTGGCGCTCGACAACGAAGAATGGCCGGAAGTGGTAGGCACCATCGCCGGTGACGATACCATTCTGGTGATTGCGCCGGATTCGCCGACGGCGAACGCGGTGTGCGCGAAGTTTCTGGAGATTTTGAAGCCGGTATAGGCGACGACGCAAGGCTGCGTGGTTCGGAACAGGAAAAGGGCTCACAGTGAGATACGCACACATTCCTGCGGTAATCCTGGACTGGGCGGGAACCACCGTCGATTTCGGCAGCCTGGCGCCGGTGGCGGCGCTGCAGCGCATCTTCGAGGCGAATGGAGTCCCGATTACTGCGGCCGAAGCGCGCGAGCACATGGGCGTTTTGAAACGCGATCAGATCCGCTCCATCTGCGCGGGCCGGCGGGTGCGAGACGAATGGAGCGGCCTGCATGGGCGGCCGCCGTCAGAGCCGGATGTGGAGCGGCTCTTCGCCGAATTCCTGCCGCGCCAGGCGGAGATACTCGCCGAATTCAGCGCGGCCATTCCAGGCGTGGGCGAAACCGTGGAAGCATGGAAGGCCACCGGGCTGCGCATCGGCTCCACCACGGGCTACACCCGGGAACTGCTGGACGTGGTGATTCCAGTGGCGGCCCGCGACGGCTACGCGCCGGATGCCAGCGTGACTCCGGACGAAGTGGGCGGGGGACGGCCGAAGCCCTTCATGTGCTATCGCAACGCGATTCTGCTGGGCGCTTATCCCTTGTGGAACTGCGTCAAAATCGGCGACACTCCCTCGGACATCGCCGAGGGAATCAACGCGGGTATGTGGACCGTGGGCATCACGGCAACCGGCAACGAGATCGGACTTTCGCGCGGCGAATGGGAAGCCTTGCCGCCGGACAGGCGGGTTGCGCTCGAAAGAGAGGCGGCCCGTCGTCTGACTGATGCCGGCGCAAAATTCACCGCGGCATCGCTGCCGGACTGCACCGAGATACTCGACGACATTGAGCGCCGGCTCGCCGCCGGTGAGAGACCGTGATTTCCAACTGAGTAATGCGAACGGAACAATACGGGAGAACAATCATGAACCTGAATCGACGCGATTTCATCGTGGCGCCAGCCGCCGCAATGACCGCTTCCCTGTTCGCCGCCGAGACGGCGCTGCCCTGGCAGCGGAAAATCCGCCGGGTCGGCCAGACCAATATGACCGAACACGATCCCGCGGTGCTCGACGTTGAGCAATGGGCGGATTATTGGGCCAGCCTGAAGGTGGATGCCGTGCTGGTGAGCGTCACCGGCATTCTGGCGTTTTACCAGACCAAGGTGCCGTACCACAGGAAAGGCAAGTTCCTGGGCAGCCGGGATTTCTTTGGCGAGTGTTGCGCGGCTGCCAAGAAGCGCGGCTTACACGTGATCGCACGCATGAGTCCCGATCTCAATTGGGAAGACGCAGTGCAGGCGCATCCGGAGTGGTTCGAGCGCGACGCGCAAGGCAATGCGGTGCACCACACCGAGGACCCGAGGCTGTTCCGCACTTGCATGTTCACCACCTACATGACTGACTACATGCCGGCCATCATGAAGGAGGTCAACTCGCTGTATGACGTGGATGGCATGTTCACCAACGCATGGCCCCCTCTGGGTGCGCTGCCGGTCTGCCATTGCGAACAGTGTAAGAACCTGCCCCAGCCGGGGACTATCGATTACTGGGACAAGTTTAACGAGCGCATCGTCTACCTGTGGAAGCTGTACGATTCCATCGCCAAAGAGAAGAAGCCGTCGAGCTTCTATTTCGCCAACCTCGGCGGCGGCATACGCAGCACGGCCGACCTGGTGAAGCTCGGCGAGATCTGCGAATGGTTCCAGTGCGACAACCAGGGCCGCGGCGGGGACGATACGCCCATCTGGGGATGCGCGCTGCAAGGCCGCGTATGCAGCGCCGTGCAAAATGGCAAGATGGCCACCAACGTCACGGCGGCGTGGTCTACCGGTACGCCTCGCTGGCGCAACGTATACAAGTCGCAGCAGGAAGAACAAATGTGGTTCGACGAGACGCTGGCTTCAGGCATGGCGCCGTATCACCACATTATCGGCGGCGAGAACGGAATGGGTGAGGACCGCCGCTGGCTTGAGCCGGCACAGAAATATTTCCAGTGGATGGCCAGGCACGACGCGCATTTCGTCAACAAGAAATCGATCGCGAATTTGGGCGTGGTGATGGGTCAGCGGACGCACCTGTTCTACAAGCCGCCGCGTGGCGCGGCCATGCGGGAGTATATGGACGGGATGTATTACGCTCTGCTCGAAGGCCGCTTCCTTTTCGATTTCGTACATGAAGACAAACTGGCGCCGGAGAATCTCGCAAAATATTCCGCGCTGCTGCTGCCGAACACCGCGCTGCTCAGCGACGAGCAATGCCGGCAGTTGGAAGCCTATGTGGCCGCCGGAGGCTCGCTGCTGGCAACATTCGAGACCAGCATGTACACTGAGCGCAACCAGCGTCGGCAGGATTTCGGCCTGGCCGATGTGTTCGGCATTCACAAGACAGGGGACGCCGTTGGCACGCTCGGCAATGCGTACCTTGCCCGCATCGAAAAGCCGCATGAGATTCTCAATGGCTTCTCGGGAACCAACTGGATTCCCGGGGCGGAAAATCGCATACCGGTCGATCCAGTGGATGGTCCGATTCTCACCGTGGTTCCGGGCTTCGTGGCTTACCCTCCGGAACTGTCGTATCCTCCGCAGCCGCGGACGAACGAACCCGCGATGGTGTTGCGTCAAAGGGGCGCGAGCCGCCTGCTCTATTTCCCGGGCGATATCGAGCGCACCATGTGGCGGTCGGGCCATACCGATCTGGCGCGGCTGCTGCAGAACTCCATTCGCTGGGTAGCGGGGGCGAATCCACCAGTCACCATCGAAGGCGCCGGCGTGGTCGAGACCTTCGCGTGGGAAACCCAGGCGGGCTTCGCCGTGCACGTACTCAATTACGCAAACCCAGCCATGCACCGCGGATGGATCCGGAGTTTCTACCCCATCGGCGCCCAGAAGGTGAGGATGTCGCTGCCCCCGGGCAGGCGTGTCACCCGCGTGGAGTTGTTGCGCGCCGAAACGAACATCCCGTTTACCGGAGGCGCCGGCAAGATTGAGTTTACAATTCCCAGGGTGGTGGACTACGAAGTGGCGGCGCTCTATTCCGCTTGATGCCGACTACGCGCTGGACCGAACTCAGGGATCGATGCGCGTCCCGAGAACCTTCAGAAACTGAGCGAGCCAGGCGGGATGCGCCGGCCACGCAGGGGCCGTGACAAGCTTGCCGCAGGTGTGGGCCTGGTCTATTGCGATAGCTTCATATTTACCACCGGCGGCAGTGACCTCAGGGCTCACCGCCGGATAGCAACTGCACGATTTTCCCTGAAGCACGCCGGCCGCGGCCAGGATTTGCGCCGCGTGGCAGATGGCAGCGATGGGCTTATCCGAATCTGTGAAATGGCGCACGATTTCGAGAACCCGCGGGTCGAGCCGAAGGTACTCCGGCGCACGACCGCCGGGAATTACCAGCGCGTCGTAACGGTCGGGCCGAACGTCGTCAAAGGTCGCATTCAAGGCGAAGTTGTGACCGCGCTTCTCACTATAGGTCTGGTCTCCTTCGAAGTCGTGGATGGCGGTCCGGACCGAATCGCCAGCCTGCTTCTTCGGGCAGACGGCATCGACGACATGCCCCACCATGAGCAGCGCCTGGAAAGGAACCATCACTTCGTAATCTTCCACATAATCGCCCACCAGCATGAGGATTTTCTTGATTGCCACGATGTATGCTCTCCTGACGCTATCGTCGCACTTCCGCTTGTTTCGCAGGAACGGCCGGCCGGGTCCATCCTGCTGGCCGCAGTTGCTGGCAAATCCGGCTCCAACGAGTACTTGACCGGAACCGTAGATGGGCAGATACTCATCCAAGGGGGACGTTTTTGTGTCCAACACCTTTGCGTGTGCTTTCTCGACGTTAGCTGTGGTCGCCGGACTGGCGCTTCCTGCCAACGCCCAATCGGTGGTCTCCACCCGTTCAGGAGTAATCTACTTTTTCGAAGGGACCGTCTATCTGGGCGATCAGGCGCTGGAGCGTTATCCGGGCAAATTTCCTTGCGTGCCCCAGGGCGCCGAACTGCGCACGGCGGATGGCCGGGCAGAAGTGCTGCTGACGCCCGGCGTCTTCCTCCGCATGGGCGAGCGGAGCGCAATTCGCATGGTGGCAAACGATCTGACGGATACGCAGGTCGAATTGCAGACCGGCTCTGCCATCGTGGATTCGGGGGAGCCAAACGCAAATACGTCGGTCACCTTAATTTACAAGGACTGGAAGGTTCATTTCGTCCAGAAAGGCAGCTACCGGGTCGATTCCGACCCGCCGCGCTTACGGGTAATCCAAGGCGAGGCGGAAGTGTCCGCCGGGTCTGCCGGGCAGCCGATTTCCGTGGAACCCGGAATGAGTCTTCCGTTCGCGAGCGTGCTCGTGCCGGAGCGGTCGAGTTGGGAACACGGCGACGCACTCAGCGATTGGGCCAGCGGCCGCGGCGAGTCGATTTCCGCGGACAATGCGATTACAGCGCAGATTGACGAAGACCCTGCCTCTGGCACGCCCGGTGTAGATGGCTTCAGTTATTTTCCGTTCCTCGGCCTATCTCCTCTTGGCTTGAGTTCGTCGAGCATGTATAGCTCGTACACTCCCTATCAACCGGGGTTCAACTCGGTCTACTTGCCGGGCTATACGTATCTACCTCTTCTGTTGGGACTCGGAGGGAGCAGGTCGCAAATTTACGGGCCTTTGTCTCCAGGGCGGATCGGATTTCCAATCGGAACCGGCGGCCTCACTCCTTATCCTCGTGTTCCCGTTGTGCGTGGTCCTATTGTGCGACCGTCGCCTGTACGCGTCGCGCCGCCTGTCACAGTGCACCCCGTAGGTCATCGCTAGGCAAGACGGAGCCACGACCGTAAGAGAGTGATTGTCGGAAAAAGCACAAATCCAGGCGGCGCTGTAGCGGTCATTGACTTGGAGCGTAATAGCCGAGCCGCCAATGCGCTTTGAGCGGAGACACACCGTGCGGCTGCGCCAGTTTCACTTCGACATGGCGGTATTTTCCATCTTTGGTTTGATTTTTCGGGTAATAACCCAGCACGTATTGATTGCGCAATTCAATCGCTATTCTGGCGGCGACGCTCGGCAGATCGTCGGTGAGCGCTGCTGAGAAAGCCCGCCCGCCGGTTTGCGTCGCGATTTCCGATAGCAGTTTGGGCCCCGAGATTTCCTCGGGCGTCAGCGCGAAAGACAAGGTCGGCTCAAACACACCCATCGCATAAATCTGTACATCCGCTTCGCGCACCAGCGATTCAATCTCGGCTGCGGTGTATTTGCTGTGATTGTCTCCGCCATCGGAAACGATCACGATCGCCTTTCGGGAATTCCTGGCCTTCTTCATCTCGCGTAAGGCAAGGTTGATGGCATCGAGCATGGCGGTGAGACCGCCCGGCTGAGCCTTCCTGAGCGCATCCAGAATCTCGCCGTGGTTGGTCGTGAATTCCGCCGAGACCTTGGCACTGTCGCTGAACTCCACCAGAAACGCTTCGTCGTTCGCATTCAGGCTCTTCAGGAACTGAGCGACTGCGGCCTGAGAAGTCCGCAGCTTATAATCCATGCTGCCGCTTTCGTCGAAGGCCAAGCCGACCGAGAGAGGCGCATCCTCGCCGGAGAAGTGCACCACATTCTGCTCCACGCCATCTTCAAACAGATGGAAATCTTCCTTTTGAAGTCCGAGAACGAAGCGATTCAGCGAATCGGTTACCGCCACCGGAATCTGCACCAGAGTGGTGTCTACACGAACGGTAAATCCTGCGCTCTCCTGGGGAGGAGGCTGGGGGAGAGGCGTAGTACCAGACTGGCCGGATTTTGCGCCCGCGGCTCCCTGACCAAAAGCCGAAATCGAGCACAGCAATAGGGCTAAGGCGCTCGCGCCACGGTTGTTATAAAGAGCCCACTTTCCCAGCGGCATGACGAACTTATCAATGAGTTCAACGTTACGCAGACTTTAGCATTACATACTTTTCGAGCGGTGAAGTGACCCGCCGGCACTCACCACGACCGCACGCGCTGCAAGGTGAGTCTGCGTACCTTTTCCGGCCGGTAACCGGAACCTCCACGCCGGCATCCAAGCATATGTAGGTTGTTGTAACACAAGGTTGCAAGATGAAGACTAAACAAAGCGTAGTGACTGGGATGATAGCCGTAGCCTTGATGGCTGCGAACCCTGGGATTTCGGCTTCCTCTCCAGATGCCGCGCGCGTTCCGGCTCAGATGGTGATCACCGTGCGCCCTGGTTCAGACGGCAGTCGTCCGAAGAGCCTGGAAGTTGGCGATCTGGCAGTTCTGCAGGACAAAACCCCCGCGCCCGTGGTTCGCCTGCAGCGCCTGGCGGGCGACTTGGCGGATATGCAACTCTTCGTTCTTCTGGACGATTCCACGCGGTCGTCCAGTCTCGGCACTCAGTTACCCGAATTGAAGACATTTCTCGAATCCTTACCCGCCACCACCCAGGTGGCGGTCGGTTACATGCGGAACGGCACGTTCGCTCTGACACAGTCATTCACCGCGGATCACCAGCAGGCGGCCAATGCCTTGCGCCTTCCGGCCGCCATGCCGGGCGAGAATGGAAGCCCTTATTTTGCGCTTTCCGATCTGGTAGCGCATTGGCCGTCAAAACAAACCACTGGCCGCCGGACAGTGTTGATGTTGACAGACGGCGTAGATCGCTACTATGGCACGGCGGATATGGACGATCCTTACGTCGACGCGGCGATGCACGGCGCGCTGAAGGAAGGCGTGATGGTCTATTCCATCTATCTTCGCGGCGCCGGTTTGTATGGCCGCGGCGCCTGGGTGACCACCTTCGCGCAGTCCCGCCTCACCGAAGTCAGTGGGGAAACCGGAGGTTATGCATACTTCCAGGGTATGACCGATCCGGTGACGATTTCGCCATTCTTGAAGGATTTTCAAGATCGTCTCGATAATCAGTACCGGGTGACTTTCCAAGCTCTGCAGAATAAGGGCGTCCAACCCGTGAAGCTGCGGACTGAGCTACCTGGTCTGAAGGTTGAGAGTCCAACGCACATTTACGTGCGGTAACGCACTCTTCACATCTCATGGGCGCTCGGTCAGGACGAAGCGTACAATCACGCCGCCACGGGCGCCTGGCTCAGTCTTCAACTGGACATCGGAAAAGCGGTTAGTCTTCCAAAGGGCCGAGAAATCGCGGCGCAACGCTTCTTCGTCGTAAACGTCGCCTGGCTTGCTGAGCACCGTCGCCTTGAGCGTTTCCGGGGAAACATGGCTCGCGCCGCGGAACTCGACCGCCTCGATCACCTTGGAAGCAGTCAACGTGGGCTGCGTGGAAACGATGTTATAGTCGGCCGGCACTTGAAATAAGGGCGCATCGGGTGACTGACGGTTGATATTAGTCAGTTCGTAAGTGGTGGTACCGAAGCGCGGATCGGTGCTGACGCTCTTAATGAGCAGGTTCAAGTCGGGCGAAAACCAGCGCTCGGTCACGCTGCGGAATTCTTTGTCGTTGCCAATCGCCCCCACCGGAACTACGGTAGTGATGCGCGTTCCGCGTGCGGAAACACCGTTGACCGTCGCTGTCCCAAGATCCTCCACGATATGATTTGGATTATTCTTCGCAGCTCGCATCGCCGCTGCCATAGCTCGCAGAATGGTGGACCTCTGTTGCATTCGGGGCTCGGTATCGGAATTCGAACCCGACGCGCCGTCGCCGCGGCCGCCGCGCCGCCCGCCTCCCTCACTCGCTGTCGAAGCGCCCGCCGCCGGTATCGTTACCTGCTTCGTCACCGTCTTCTTAGCCGGGTCGAGGTGATAGATCGCTCCCCCCACGGGATCGTAGATAGTGATGCTCCTGGCGGGCTCAGCGTCCAAAGCGCCGGGCTCTCTCGGCTCCATCCGTACGCGGCCGTCCGCGTCGCGGTACTGCCGCATGGTTATGGTCTGGTTCACGTGGGTCCCATCGATCAGGGTTTGGGTGGTCTGGGTAGTAGCCGTTGCGGAGAACGGCCGGCCGGCCTCCTGGCGAGGTATAGGTACTGTATTTGCGGCAACCCCACGTCCCCCGCGTCCGACGCCGAGCGGCCCCAACGGTTCCCCTAGTGATTGCGCCTGCTGGAATGACGTTGCGCCGGTTTGTGTTTGAGCCAAGAGCGCGGCCGGCCACGTCAGCGCCGCCGCCAACGCCGTCGTCAACGCCGTCGCCAATAAGATACGCGTCCGAGTCATAAACTAGTCTCCTGTTCCATTCCACTCGATGCCGGAAAGCACGCGCACCGCATGCGCGCGTCCGTCTTCACCCACCAGCACATCGGCGCCGGAACAATCTCTTCCGGATCGGCAGTCACTCTATACCCCACGGCAATCAGCGTAGCGACGCGGATATTCATTCTCACGATCATGGAATTCTCGCGCGGATCGAGAGGCGGTAAGTACGGAATCTCGACAAAGGGGGCGTCAATTTGATTCCCGGCGCGATTCACCGCCGGAGCTTTCCTGGGCGGCGCGATCGCCGCGAGCACCAGGGCGGCGGCGATGGCCGCGGCAACCGCAGGCATCCAACGGACCGCCCGGCGCCGGATCGGAATCGACGCCATCCTCGCCGCCAACTGCTCTCTCGCACCGGCTGCCGGCGGATTCTGCAAGCCCAGTTGCTGCCCCCAACCTGTCAACTCGCTATCGATTTCGACAAACCCCGCCAGCAATACGCGGCATTCCGCGCACGCTTCCAGATGCCCGCGCAGCCATGTGGCCTGGCCGGCCGCCAGCTCGTCATCCACGAACTGGTCCAGCATTCCGTGGGCGCGCGCACACTCCCCTTCGGGCAAATCCCAAGCTTCGCTCATGCAAGTTCCTCACTCAAACGCGCCATCGCGCGCCGCACCAAGGCGCCAACACTCGAAATATTGATTCCTAACACAGCCGCGATCTCGCGATATCTTAACCCGGATGCCCGCAGCGGCATACACTCACGTTGCTCCGCTGGCAGCTTTTCGATGGCCGCACGCAGCCGGCGTGTGCGCTCGTCGCCCAGCACGCAATGCTCCGGGCTGCCCCGGGGATCGGCAAGACGGCCGTCGCGCTCCATCGCTTCGTCCAGCGGCACGCTCCGCTGGCGGCGCGCGCTCTTCCGCTCATCGCGCAGATAGTTCCGCGCCACTTGAAACACCCACCCGCGCAGATTCAAAAGATCGCCGCTTTTTTTCAGATGCTGATAGAGCCGCAGAAAACTCTCTTGTACGGCTTCATCCGCATCCGCCGGACTGGCGCCCGTGCACATCAGGTAACGCCGCAGCGGATCGCGCAATTCGTCGAACCAGCGCAGGGCCTCGTCGCGCGCCTGATCCGCCGCCGCGGATTTCGCCAGGTTCGCCATTGCCCCGTCCGCCATCAGGTAGAGATCCATCTCTCGCGCGGCCTTCTCACTAAAGATAACGATTCAGGCGGCCAAGTTATTTTGATTTTTTGAGGGGTGGGCCCATGGGCATTGGCGGAACTCGATTAACCATGAGCGCCGCGAAGCCTAAATATTGTCCTCAATTCCCGGAGGGTTCGTCCACGGATTCGATGACAAGAAATTCGCGGAGCCCTGTAGCCGGCTCGAGTCTCAAGCCGATCTGCTGTAGCGCCGTGAAGATGGATGTAGCCCCCGTGGTTGCGGTCTCCGGAACGCCGCCTGAGGCGCCGCCGGCGGTTGTGCCTCCGTCGGCCCGATATTCCAGATGCAAATCGAACAGCCCTGCGATCCCCGTTTTGTCGATGACCGGGCGGCCCAATCCGGCAGCGGCAGGATACAAGCCGAGCAGCTGGGAAAACTCGCCGAGAGTCGCCGCCTGGGCCACCACTGTGACCATCCCTCTACTCGCTGCCTGCAAGACACTACAGAACTCTTGGTCCGGCGCAAGCGTCCCTCCCGCCCCAGCGTCGATGCGCCATCCGGTAAGCGGGGGCCCGGTCCGATCGCCAGGAATGCAACCTCCTTCCTTAGCCGGCTGTAGCTTAGGGCCTCCATTGGCCACAGTCAGCTCATAGACCGGGACCTCTCTGCTCTGGCGGCGGATCCTCAGCTTGAATCGGTCTTCGAGAAGCGCTTGTAGCATGGGCCCCCTCATCGTCTCCTGGCCTGGGCCGGCCTCTGACTTCGCGTCGATAGTGAAGCGGTCGGAATCGATCCATGCCGGGCCTCCCTCGATTGGCGTTGGCGCTATCCCCATGAGCGGGCGGTCGTGACCGTCAGCATATATGAGGTATGCCGACTTGATGAGATCCTTCACCGTCCAGCAACCCAGACGCAGCCGTCCGGGAGAAGAACTTCCGCCCCGGCCGCCAGGAACAAAGTCCCCGGTTCTCCGGTCGGCGCCGGAGTCCCCGCAGAGCTTGACCGACGTCGCCTCGAATTTCGGTATGGCCGCGGTCGCCGATTGAGCCACCGTCTGCGGAGCCGTCGAAGGCGCCGCCGACTCTTGACTCCGGACGGCCGCCACAGAAGGACGCGGCGGGAGAGCTTGGGTTTCGCCCAACCCCACCGTCGCGGCGAGACACATCAAGGGCACTCCCATCAGCCCGAACACCTGTTCGACGCGCCGGCCAATCCCGGAACTCACTGCCATAGCTACTAGTAGCTTAGCTTAGCTTAGCTTAGCTAACTCAGGCAATCTGCCCCACGATCTGCCCCACAGTCGCAAGCGTCCCGCCGGCGGCCCGGATTTCTTCGAGCGCTCGCTGGGAATCCGCAGCCTTCAGCCCTTCAATCGCGTCAGTAACCACGGTCACCGGCTTGCCCGTCTTCAGCAAGCCGCGTGCCGCATAGAGCACGCAGATTTCCGTGACCACGCCGTAGACCACGTAGCGGTCCGCCTGGAGGCGTTCGAGGATACGGCCGAGATTCATCGTCGCGAAGGCGTCCACGGTTTGCTTTTCGACGACGATCTGCTGCACGCCGTCGCTCGCCAAAGCGCCCGCCAAATTGCCCGCCAAAGCGCCGGCGAGGTCGCAGGCGCGGTTCGGTATCACCACGCGCCTTTCAAGCAGCGTGGTTTCCGCTTTGTGCTGCCCGATAGTTCCAGCCACGCAATGCCGCGGCCAGGTTTTGAATTCCACGTCGTCTTCGAAATGCGCGTCAGTGGTGGATACCACAGGCATGCCGTGGCGCGCGGCGAAGCGGTTGAGGTGTGCGATGGCATGCACGACGCGCTCCGCCCCGGGTACGTACAAAGCTCCCGCCGGGTATAGAAAATCGAGCTGCGTATCGATGTCGAAAAAGACGTCGAAAGAGACCGTCTTCATGGGCGCAGATTCCGTTGCGTACAGCCGATCAGCTCGCGCAATTCGCGGCTATAAATCACCGGCCACGGTTCGGTCACTTCCAATTCTCGAAGCGCCGGGGCGAGTTTGGCGATGGATTGGGCGGCGCGCGTCCGCGCCTCTTCGAGAGTAGGGAGCGGCTCTATCAACCTGCCGTTCAGAATCACCGGCCGGAGCAGCGCTTCGCCCGATCCGCATTCTCCGCAGCGCGCAATCACGTCGCGCGTTTCGCCGCGGAAAACCTGCTTGCCGCCAGGCACGGAAATTTTGTCGGCGCTGTATTTGGCCGTGAAGCGCGTGATGCCGCCAATGCTCAGCTCCACCATTTTGTAGACGGCGCTCATGGCCGGCGCATCGGCGGAAGTGGCGAGCTGCGTGCCCACGCCGAAGGCATCGATGGGTGCACCAGGGACGCCGGGCGCGCCGGCTGTCACCAACTCGCGAATCTTGTACTCGTCCAGATCGCCGGTGGCCATGATCTTAGCATCCGGCAAACCGGCTTCGTCCAGGATACCCCGAACCTGGCGGGAAAGCGCCGCCAGGTCGCCGCTATCGAGGCGCACTCCCCACATAGGCTTACCGAGTTTTGCGGCGCGGCGCGCGCCCGGGATGACGTCGTAGGTATCGAGCAGGTGCACGGTGGTTTCGCCGAGGGTGCGCTGCAAATGCCGGAACGCCTCCATCTCGCAGGCGAACGACATCACGAAGGCATGCGCGGACGTGCCGGAAACGGGCACGCCGAATCGCATCCCGGCCAGAGTGTTGCTGGTGGCGGAGCAGCCTCCCAGGTATGCGGCGCGCGCGCCCAGCACGCCGGCTTCGGGCGTGTGCGCGCGGCGCGTGCCGAATTCCACCACCGCGCGCCCCGCAGCCGCCTCCACGCACCGGGCAGCCTTAGACGCGATCAGGGTTGGGAACGTGATGGCCGAAAGCAAATAGGTTTCCGGGATTTGCGCTTCGATAATCGGTGCGCGCAGTGAGAGCATGGGCTCGCCGGCGAACAACGGCGTGCCTTCGGGGACGGCGAAAAGATCGCCGGTAAAGCGGAAATTGCGGAGGTAATCGAAGAACGCGGGCGGGGCGTGGGAAAACTGCTTCAGACCGCGGAGATACTCGATCTCTTCGCCGCTAAAGCTCAGATTGAGCAGATAATCGACGGCCTGCGGCAGACCCGCCGCGATGACGAAGTTCCGATGTTCCGGAAGCTTGCGGACGGTGAATTCGAAGGTGGCAACTTCTTCGGCCTTGCCGGCCTGGAAATAGCCGGCCGCCATGGTGAGCTCGTAGAGATCGGTGAGTAGACCGTTCATTTGCGCGACAAAGAGCGTTCACACGAGTGTGAACGCTGCACGCATGAGTGCGTGCGCCACTACTTTTTCGGCGGCGCCGGCGGCTGTTCCTTTACGTCGGAAGCCGCCTTCTGCAGGTCTTCCACCGCCTTGCCGTCTAATTCATAGATGCTCGGCTCGCCCTCACGCTTCGCGAAATATTGATTTCCCTGCTTGGTGATAGTCGCCTTTTCCACCCGCTTACCGCTATTGGATGTCACGGTAGCCTCAAATACCGGGGCGCCGGCGCCGGCGCCTTCAGTGGGGAACTTGGCGGCGCTCAGGTCGCGCAGCTTGTCGATGAGATTCTGCACGGTGGAGTTGTCCATGGCCTTCGAGCCGAGCATCCACTTGTCGCCGTTCTTGGTATAGGTAACGGCTGTAGCAGCGCTGTTCTTGATATCGAGCTTGCTGGGATCGCTGAAGCCGAAATCGAAAACCTTCTTATTGCGGAAATCGTCGACGCCCTTGTCGAGCGCATCGCCCACGTCGGAAGTAATCTTGAAGATTCCTTCCACCGCGGAACTCTTGGCGTAGTAATTCTTGTCCTTGTCTTTCCGTACTTCGAGAGTTTGCGTACCGCTGGAATCGGTCACCGTGGCGGTGGCGATCTTGGTTCCCGAAGCGAACGCAGCGGCCGCTTTCTTGGCGTCGTCGGCGGACACGGTAGCATCCATTTTGGCGTCTTTGAGCTTGCCGATGAGCGTATCCACTTGTGCGCTATCGGCGCGTAGCGGACGCGGCTTCAGGATTTCCCACTCGTTCTGGCCGTTCTTACTGAACTCGACCGGCTGGCCCTTCGCCGCCAGCTCGACGCGCGTGAGCTTGTCGGAATCGAATGCCAGCAGGCGCTTGTCGCGCAGATCGTTCAAGCCTTTATCGAGACTGGTCTTGACGAAGCTCAAAACCGTAAACACCCGCGGATCGTTCGGCAGCCTGGCGTAACTCCCCGAGGCATTCGGGGTATCGTCGCCAATCAGCAACTCGCTGGTGGTTCCATCCTTCTTAGTAACCGTGACGTCGAGCGTGGGATGATTCAGCCCATAAGGTGAAAAGTCAGTCGCTTTGTCTTCAATGGTCTTATCGGCGGAGACCGATGTGAGTGCGGACACCAAAGAACTGGAGGCGTCGGGATCGGCCGCCAGCTGCTTAGGCTGGGCACTCGTAGCCATCAGCCGCCACTTACCGCTGTCGCGGCGCAAATCTACTATGTCGCCATTGGCGTGCTGGATCTTGATTTCCTGAATCTGGTCCTCTGGAATAGTGAGGATCTTGGTCTCT
Organism: Bryobacteraceae bacterium; assembly: GCA_049522755.1. GTDB lineage: Bacteria > Acidobacteriota > Terriglobia > Bryobacterales > Bryobacteraceae > PALSA-243. Next base: position 15,853 of record JBEKNN010000057.1, read on the forward strand.
GTGGTGGCAGGCGACTTACTGGCGGCTGCCTCCTTCTTATTCGACCACCAGATCAGGACGCCCAGCACAGCCAAAAGGGCGACGGCAGTCAGCAGTCCTTTCGGCTTCATGCGCTACCTCCTCTTCCACCACGCGGCCAAGCCGAAGCCGACCACGCCCAGCGGGAAGATGAGAACACTCATCCAGAAGATCGCGTTGAGTTTCTGCGTGGTGAGGTTGAGCGGACGGTCCTCAGTCTCTTTGGGGCGAATGGAGATCAGGTCCGTATCCGAGGACAGCCAGTTAATCATGTTTGAGAACAGATCGCGGTTACCCAACTGGCGCGAGCCGGTAAAGTTATTAGTCGCCCAGGTTGAGGAACCAATCACCACGAAGCGGCCCTGCGGAGTCCCGGAGTAAGTGCCCGCGGCCGCCAGCGTGAGCGGGCCTTTCTTGCCCTTCTTAGGATCGACTTGACCGCCAGCGCCGATCTCGGTCACTGCCAGACTGTCATCGGTGGTGTTGAACAGCTTCGATACGGAAGCTTTCGCGCTACTCTTTACTTCGAGCGAACGGGAAATGGGAAATGCGGTGGGAATGCGCGTGAGCGGCTGCGTGATGGGGTGCGATTCGTATTGCACGATCATCGGCACTTCCGGACCGAGTCCCAGGATCTGGCCAACGCCGCTGAGGTCAAGCACCAGGTCCTTATTTACGGTTACGCCCCAATCCTCAAGCGCCTTCGCCAGATCCGGATTCTCGGCCGCGGGTTCGCTACGGCCGATGCGCAGGGTTTCGTCGAGCATGATGAGAGCGCTGCCGCCATTTTCGACGTAGGTCTTGATAGCGTTGGCCACGGCCGGCGGATAGGCGAGTTGCGGCCCGCCAATCACCAGCGCCGTGCAGGTCTTCGGCACTTCCGCGCTGCCGGGCGCGGCCGCCTGATTGACGTTGATTGACTTGCCGGCTTCGGGCGCCGCGGGTTTCAACGATTCCGCGCGGACCTTGTAGTTATCGCGCTCCAGCACCGTCTTGAGCACCGAGTAACCGGAGGCCTCTGTGTCGTCGATGCTATGTTCGCCCGCGGCGTTGAGGAAGCAGACATTGCGTTCGCCGGTTTTGAGCGCGCGGATCAGGGCGCCGGTGATCTCTTCTTCGGTCAGGCTCTTGGCCGGCTCCTTCTTGGCGCCTACTTCCACGATGACCGGTGAATCGCTGCGGAAACCTTCCGCGCGCGCCTGTTGCGGCTTGCGGACCGGGTCGATATATTGCACGTGGATCTTGGGCGAGAGCGAGGAATAGCGGTCGAGCAGATCGTGCGCGCCCTGGAAGCTGCCGCTGTCGCCGAAATACAGAAGTTGCACATCGCCATTCAGGTTCTTGGCGATCTTGATGGTTTGATCGGACAGGCTGAACTGCTTGTTATGCGTGGAGTCGTACGATTTATCGTAGCGGTTGGCCAGGAAATTCACCGCGGCCAGAACCGCGACGATGACGACGATATATACGCCGGCGTAACCGGCGTACTTGGTCTGGCGGGATTTGACCCAGTTAGCAGCCATGTTATGCCCTCCACCGCAGCGATTCCATGGATCGCGAAGTCAGGAACAGCGCGAGGAATATCATGGAGAGGTAAAAAAGTACATCCTTCATGCTTAGCAAACCCTTGGAGAAGTTTTCCAGGTGCGTGATGATGGAGAGATAGTTACCCACCTGCGACACCACGCCGGTATCGGTCCCTGTGAAGTAGCTCATTAGATAGAGAAACAGACAGACGAAGAAAGTCACTCCGCCGGCGATGATCTGGTTCCTGGTGGTGGTGGAGATGAACTCGCCGATGGCTATCAGGCACCCACCCTGCAAGATGAGGCCGAGATACGCCACCAGCACAGGCTGCACATCCGGCTTGCCCCAGATGAATATAAACGCGATGTTGATCATCGACATACCCAGGACGCAAAGAAAGAGCACCATCGCGCCCAGCCACTTACCGATGATGATTTCGTTATCGCGAATCGGGGAAGTGAGGAGTAACTCGATGGTACCGGTGCGCTTCTCTTCCGCAATCAGCCGCATGGTAATCATGGGCACCAAAAACAGCGTGATGGTCCCGGCGAAGCCCAGCAACGGCCGGATAATTATATCGTTGACGCTCATGGGTTGCTGCTGGCCCATCATTTGCGCCTGCAAGCCCATGCGGATGAAGTCGCGCGATGAGACATAGAAGGTGAATCCGAAGATGAGCCCGAACGCCGCCATCAGCAGGTAAGCGATGGGCGAGGCGAAGTAGCTCTTGATTTCCTTGCCGGCTATGAGGAGTGCGTTTCTCATTTCTCTGATCCTTCCGGTGTGGGTTCCGGCGTCTTCTCGGGTTGGATTACCTTTTCGGAAGCAGTGAGTTGCAGGAAGACTTCTTCCAGGCTCAGACCGACTGAGCTTAGCTCGCTCAAATTCCAGCCCGCGTTAACCACGGTACGGGCCAGTTCGGCGCGAATCTGGCGGCCTTGCAGACTCTCGATTTCAAACCGCAAACGGCCGTCCTTCTGCTCTTTGGCGACAACGCGGCTGACCCCCTGGACCTGTTCCAGGCGCTGCTGCGCTTCGCTGACGTTCGGATGGGGACCGGCCGCTTCAATTTCAACTGCCACGGCTTCGGAACCGCGCAACCGGTTGGTGAGGTTCGCAACCGAATCGGTCGCCACCACCTTGCCGCTGCTGATGATGATGACCCTTTCGCACGAATGCTCCACTTCCGAGAGGATGTGGGTGCTGAGGATGATGGTGTGCTCACCCGCCAGCTCGTGGAGCAAATCGCGAATCTCGATAATCTGCTTGGGGTCGAGCCCGGAGGTGGGTTCGTCGAGAATCAGAACCGGGGGATTGTGGATGATGGCTTGCGCGATGCCGACGCGCTGGCGATAACCTTTCGACAGCTTGCCGATTAGCTTGTAACGCACATCGCCCAAGGCGCAGCGGCCCACCACTTCATCCACTTTTTTCTTGATATCGGCGGACGAGATGCCTTTGATCTGTCCGGCGAATTCGAGGTATCCCGAAACGTCCATTTCGGGATATACCGGCGGGGTTTCCGGCAGGTAACCGATGCGGCGCTTCACCTCCATGGGGTGCTCCTGCACGTCGAAGCCGGCCACGCTGGCCTTGCCTTCGGTGGGCGGCAGGAAGCAGGTGAGAATGCGCATGGTGGTGGTCTTCCCGGCCCCATTGGGTCCGAGGAAACCGACGATCTGCCCTTTTTCAACTTCGAATGAGATGTTATTCACCGCGACGGTGCGGGCGTACCTCTTGGTCAGGCCCTCGACTTTAATCATATTGAGATGTCCCGGACGAAAACGAGTTGTCTGGTTGCCATTTTGGGCGAAGCCCGGACGCGCAAAGTGAGCGACCGGCATGATAAACCTTGAATTTTCATCATACGGACGGCAGGTAATTTTTGTCAAATGACGCGGCGGCGGAAAAGTCGCGGCGGCGGCGGTCCTCGGCCGGCCTGGCGGGGTGCGGAGGCGTCCCAAGACCGAGCGCTCGGAGCGGCTCGCGACATGCTGGAACGCCGCAGGCCGCGGGCAGGCCATGGGCCCGCGCCACGTTGAATCGACGCATAATTGAATTGACCCTACCCGATGAACAACGAAGACTGGAGCGCGGAGCCGCCACCCGATCCGGGCCAGACGCTCGACCCCTCCGACTGGCCGGGCTTTCGCGCCCAGGCGCACCGGATGCTGGACGACATTGTAGACTACGTCGAAAACATTCGCGATCATCCGGTATGGCAGCCCGTTCCGGACGAGGTGCGGTCCCGCTTTCGCAGCGATCTTCCCGATGCCCCGTCCGATCTGGCCGCCGTCCATGCGGAATTCATGCGCGATATTCTGCCCTTCACCACCGGCAATGTGCACCCCGGTTTCATGGGCTGGGTTCATGGGGGCGGCACTCCCGTAGGCATGTTGGCGGAGATGCTCGCGGCGGGGCTGAACGCCAACCTGGGCGGGCGCGATCACATTCCTATTGAGGTGGAGCGCCAGATTGTCCGCTGGATGCGGCGGATCTTCGGGTTTCCGGAAAGCGCCACCGGCCTGTTCGTCACGGGAACTTCGATGGCTAACCTGATCGGCGTCCTGATTGCCCGCGACACCGAACTTGGTTTCGAAGCGCGGTGCGCGGGGGTCTCCGGGACCGCGAAGAGGCTCGCGGCCTACACCTCGCTGGCGGCCCATAGCTGCATCGGGAAAGCTTTGGACATCGCCGGCATCGGCAGCGATGCGCTCCGCTTGATTCCAGTCGACCGGCGCTATCGCATGGACTTGGCCGCGCTGCAAGAAGCTATCGATGCCGATCGCCGCGCAGGCTTTACGCCATTCCTGGTGGTGGGAACCGCCGGGGCCGTCGACACCGGCGCAATTGATAACCTGGACGCCCTCGCCGAGATCTGCCGCCGCGAGCGGCTCTGGTTCCACGTCGATGGCGCCTATGGCGCGCTGGCGATTCTGGCTCCCGATCTGGCGCCGCGGCTCAAGGGCATCGAGTGCGCGGATTCGCTGGCTTTCGATTTTCATAAGTGGGGCCAGGCGCCTTATGACGCCGGATTCGTTCTGGTGCGCGACGGCGTGCTGCATCGCAAGGCCTTCGCCGTTTCGGCTCCTTACTTGAGGAAGGAGCTGCGCGGGCTGGCTGCGGGCGCGCCTTGGCCTTGCGATTACGGGCCCGACCTTTCGCGCGGTTTTCGAGCGCTGAAGGTCTGGTTCACGCTCAAAGTGTACGGCGCCGCGGCGCTGGGATCGGTGATTTCACGAACCTGCGCCCTGGCCCGCTATCTGGAAAGCCGGATCGCCGATACGCCGGAATTGGAATTGCTAGCGCCGGTGGAGCTCAATGTGGTTTGCTTCCGGTATCGTGCGGAACAGGCCCAGCGCATCAATCCCAGGGTCGTCATCGAGCTGCAGGAGTCCGGAGTCGTGGCGCCTTCGACGACCATCATCGACGGCCGCCTGGCGATTCGCGCGGCCATCGTGAATCACCGGACCGGCCGGAACGAGATCGATCTATTAGTGGAAAAGACGGTCGCCCTGGGTCGAGCCATGGAAGCCCGCGCCTTGGAAACCAGCGCCGCTCTGAGCAGGGAGCCACAGCACCAAGCGGGCGCGGATTGGCCGCCGCAGCGCGCGCGGGAATCTGCCCTGCGCGATATCGACGATCGCATCGCGTCCAGCGCCGATGCACTAAGCGCCGAGGCACTGAGCCTGCGATTTGAGCGCGCCTGCTTACTCGGCGAAATGGGCCGGACCCTGGAAGCCAGAAACGCGTATCTCGATCTGCTGGCCCGCGAGCCTTCGCACCGGCTCGGGTTGAACAATCTGGGCACGCTGCTGCATGCCACGGGATACCGAACGGCTGCGCGCACGGCTTACGCGGAGGCCGTGGCGCGACATCCGGACGATCCCATGAGCCAGGTGAACCTGGGCAATGCCCTCTATGAAGGCAGCGAGTTTGAAGCCGCCCGGGAGCACTTTGAAACCGCCCTGCGCCTCGACGCCGGCCATGCGGAGGCGCACCAAGGGCTGGCGTATGTGCTGGCCGAGCTCGGCGACGAAGAAGGCGCTGTATGGCACCGGCGCAAAGCGTTTGAGGATCGTCCGGTGGTTGCATTGCCGTATCGCGGCGCAGCGGCCCCGGTGTCGTTGGTGTTGCTGGTTTCGTCGGTGGGCGGCAATATACCCACTCGCCATTTGCTGGACGACCGCGTATTCCAGACGTTCGTAGTTGTGCCCGAGTTCTACGATCCCAAATTCCCGCTGCCGCCGCATCAAGTGGTGTTCAACGCCATCGGCGATGCCGACCTGGCCGCGCCCGCGCTGGTTGCCGCGCAGGCTGTGGTGGCTCTCACCACGGCGCCGGTGATCAATTTGCCTTCGGCCGTGCTGGCGACGGGGCGCGCCGACCATGCACGGTTCGGGCGCCTGCCGGGCGTGGTGATGCCGCTAACCGTCACCCTGCCTCGGGAACTGCTCTCATCTACTGAGGCCGCAGCCACCGTGGCGCGCCACGGCTTCCGTTTCCCGCTGCTGGTGCGGACGCCGGGCTTTCACACGGGACGCCATTTTCTACGGGTAGAAAGCCTGGAAGCGCTGACCGGCGCAGTGGCGCAACTTCCCGGGCGGGAATTGACGGTGATCGAGTTCCTCAACGCGCGCGGCGCCGACGGAAAGGTGCGCAAGTATCGCGTGATGATGATCGATGGGCAGCTCTATCCGCTGCACGTGGCGATTTCCAGCAACTGGAAAATCCACTATTTCACCGCCGAAATGGCGGAACGCGCGGACCATCGCGCCGAGGACGCCGAGTTTCTGGAGAACATGCCAGGCGTACTCGGACCTCGCGCCATGGAAGCCCTCGCCCACATTCAAGCGACACTCGGCCTGGACTATGCGGGCATCGATTTCGGCTTAAGCGACGCCGGAGACCTGCTGCTCTTCGAAGCCAATGCCACCATGGTGATCAATCCGCCCGAGCCCGACGAACGGTGGGCCTACCGCCGCCCGGCGGTGGAGCGGATCTTCGCCGCCGTGCGAAGGATGCTCACGGCGCACATATCTGCGGCGCCGTAATCGCGACTCAGGATGGGCCCCGGCGCGGTCTCAACGCCCTTGGCGATGAATCCGCAGCCCGTGGAGTAGAATTGAGGAGTAGAAAGATCGATCCCATGCACAACCTCTCGATCCGCGAAACGCGCGACCTTCTTCCTTCGGCCAGACAGGCCGTTGAGGATCTGCTCGGACGCAAACTCGCCGACGATGAGGAGGTCGGCATCTGGGCATCGCTCTCCCACCAGGCTCCGGCGGGTCCGGCGCGCGAAGAGGCTTGGGATCGGCTGAACCAGCATCTCGAATTGATGGCTTCGAAAGCCGCCGACGCGCCGGTTGACGAACTGGAACGGCTCGCCGAAGAAGTTGCCGACGAGGTTCGCCACGACCGTAGGTGAGAATCCTTCTCGACGCCAACCTTCTTGTCCGCGCAGCGATTACTCCATACGGGCTGGCTCGGAAGATCCTGCATCTCATTGGGGCCGGCGAAGAGCACGTCCTGATCGTCTCGTCTCATCTCCTGGCCGAAGTAGCTGATGTGCTGAGCCGGCCGCGCATCCAAGCGCGCTGGCCGCTGCCCGGGAATGAAATAGAGAGTTACTGCCAGTATCTGTCAGCCGCTGGTGAAGAAGTAAAGATTCGGCAACTGCCGCCCGCCATCTCCGATCCGAAGGACCAAGCGATCATCGAGGCCGCTGTTTCAGGCCGGGCTGAGGTGATATGTACTGGAGACACGCACTTTTACGAATCCCCCGCGAGAGAGTTTCTCGCCACGCACGGGATCAACGTTATGACCGATCACGATCTTCTTGCAGTTCTCGGGGCTCGCCGTGAGCCGTGAACTTCCCTGGCAACTACTTTTTCGGATCCCCGAATGTAATCGTCGATTCCCCGGTGTACTTGCGATAATTCCGGAAATCGATCACGTTGCGGTTGCAGTCGTTGGTGCCGCGCAAGCAGCTTAGCGTTTCGGAGTGTACCGGCAGCAGGTATTGCTTGGCGTCGCCCAGCCGAATGTATTCGTAGTCGGTCGCGGACTCCACGTCGTCGCTGGGAAAGTCCGAGGGGAAGCTGCGCGCCGACATCTCGATGCGCATTACGCGCGCGGTGGCCGGGTCGATCCACGCGGTTCCACTGTATCCTGGATCGTAGCTTTGCGACCCCATGGAAATTCTCCAATTCGAGTGGGCGTGCGTGACCGTGAAATCGTACTCCTTGGTCAAAATGCCTGCGATGCGCGAATCCCTGCGGTAGTGGAATTCGGTGGCCGTGCCCGGCGAGAACAGACTGATGAGCACGGTGCCGAATTCGCCGGTGGACCAGGAGCCACCTACCTCCTCGAGCTTCTTGTTGACCGGCCGGCCGTTCACCGTAACCTTGCGGTAATCCTCTTTGCCGTTTTCATAGATCACCTCGGTTCCCACCACGTCGAGGGCTTGCCAATTGGCCGGCCGGCTCTCGCTCTGGTAGCGCGACATCAGCTCCTGGCAGACGTAATTGGGCAGCGTCTCGGTGAAATCGAGAGCGGTGTCGGCGGCCCTGCGGATGAGGTCGTCCTGGTGGCGCAACGAGCCCTCAATGGCATCGTTGCCGATGCCACCGTTGTTGTTGTTGCTGCTACCGTCATCGCGTGGAATATACTGCGGAAGCCGTTCGGGAGTCTGTCCATTGGCTGCGCTCAGCGTCGGCCGGTCGGCGGGAGAGCCGGTGGCAGGAGCATCTTGAGCGACAGGCTGGGCGGGAACCGGAGCGGATTTCTCACGCGAAGGGTCGGCCACCGCGCCGCGCTGCAAGGTCGGCGGACCGGGGTCGTCGGAATCGTGCTTGGCCGGCGGCGGAGCCGCTTCCGTGCCATGCGTTTGCGAAGGAGCGTCCGCCCAGGCGTCGGGAACCTTGTCGTCCTTCGATTTGGCATCGGCGGTGGTGGCTGCGCCGGCTGCCTTTTCCCAATACACATTGACCGCAACCATGGCGCCGGTGTTGTCCTCGGGCCCCTCAATGGAAAGCTGGTCGCCGGGGTTGAACTTGGGGTCCTTGACTTCGTCGCCGCCCTTATAAAACTTGGTCTTGGAGTCGCGTCTGAAATCGAGCACGCGGTCGTCGTCAAGCGCTAGTGAGATGGTCTTGGCATCCATCTTTTTGAGCTTGCCGCGGAAATTGGGCAGCGGCTGCCCCTTGGTGCTGGAATTGGGCTGCGCCTTGCCACCCCGGCTGGGAATCGGGATGCCGGCGCCGGGATAGCCGCCACCGGGATAACCGCCACCGGGGTAACCGCCCGGCGGATAACCACCCGGCGGATACCCGCCCGGGGGGTAAATCTGGCCGGAGGCGACGCCGGCAGCCAATAGAAACAGGAAGAGCTTGCCGGCGCAAGAAACACGAATAGCAGGCATGGAACGCTCCATTCAGACTGGGTAGATGCGCGCCAGAGCGCTAAGGTTACGCACTTATTCTCCAGCGCGCAGAATCTTGCCGCTTTCGAGTACGTCCCGCACCTTCGCGGCGAGCGCCGCGGGAGTGAACGGCTTCTGCAGGAAGGCCACTTCTTTCTGTAAGATACCGCTATTGACGATGGCGCTATCGGTGTATCCGGACATGAAGAGCACCTTGAGCTCGGGCCGCCGCTCCACCAGCGCATTCGCCAGCTCTTTGCCGTTGAGACGGGGCATCACGACATCGGTGATCAGCAGCTGAATCTTGTTCCGGTGACCCTCGGCGATGCGCTGGGCTTCCAGCGGGTCCGCCGCGCCAATCACCTTATAGCCCTCGCGTTCCAGGGTTTCGCACACCAGATTGCGGACCATCTCATCGTCTTCCACCAGCAGGATGGTTTCGGTCCCGCGCGGCGACTGGCGTTTGCGGGCTTCCTCCTGCACGGGAACGGGCTGATCGACGCGCGGAAAATATACCTTCACCGACGAACCGCTCCCTGGCTCGCTGTAAACTTCCACAGTGCCGCCGCTCTGCTTCACAATGCCGAACACCGTGGAAAGCCCAAGCCCGGTCCCTTTGCCGGGCGCCTTGGTGGTGAAAAACGGCTCAAACAGGCGCTGCTTAGTGGCTTCATCCATGCCCGAGCCGGTATCGCTAACCGCGAGCAGGACGTAGGAGCCTGGTTTGACGGAAACATGCCGGACCACATACGCGGCATCGAGCTGCACGTTGGCGGTCTCAATGGTGAGCGTACCGCCCTGAGGCATGGCGTCGCGGGCGTTCACGGCCAGATTCATCAGCACCTGCTCCAGCTGGCTGGTGTCGGCGCTGACGCGGCCCAGATCCGGCCGCAAATCCAGACGCAACTCGATATCTTCCCCAATGAGCCGCTGCAGCATGGTCCCGAGGCTGGTCACCGCCTGATTCAAGTCGACAATTTTCAATTGCAGAACCTGGCGCCGGCTGAATGCTAGCAGCTGATTGGTTAGAGCCGCGGCGCGCTCACCGGCCTTCATCACCTGTTCGGCGGATTGTCGATTCTTGTCGCCGGGTTTCAGGTTGTTCAGAATGAGCTGAGTATAACCATTGATTATGGTGAGCAGGTTGTTGAAATCGTGCGCCACGCCGCCGGCCAGCATGCCTACCGCTTCCATTTTTTGCGCCTGCCGCAGCCGCTCTTCGAGCTCGCGCCGCCCCGTGACATCCATCAAGACTGCCAATTGCGCGGACCGGCCGCCGTATTGAATCTCGTGGACCGCCATTTCCACATCGATGGCGCGGCCCGACTTGGTCCGATGCCGCCACGTGGCCGGAGGCGTCTTTGCGGAATCGTGCAACTGTTCCAGGAGCCGGCGTACTTCCGCTTCGGGCTGAAGGTCGCCCAGGGTCATGGTGCGGAATTCTACGGTGGAGTAACCGTAAAGCTCCGCCGCCGCCCGGTTCGCTTCCAGGAAGCGCTGGCTTGCCGCATCGAAGACCCACATCGGCTGCGGATGGTCCTCAAACAGAAGCCGGAATTTCCGGTCTTGATCTTTGTCCTTCAACAATTGCTTCACCGGCATGCGTCAACACCAAGCGGAGGAAGTTCGAAACCACCAGGCCCGCGCCGTTTCACCGGAACCGGGCCAAGACCAACACACAGCATAGCTGCACCTCGACGCCGGACCCAATATGGTTATCGCTGCGTCTGTGCGAATGCTCACGTCTATCTATCGGCTGGTTTCAGCCTCACCCTTGACTGTATAACTAGACGGCTAACTATAACTCTCAATTTCAATGTTATATCGCGACACCCCGCGGCGTATGCACTGAATCGCACGAACACAGATACCAGAACGTGCAGTACGGGACTAAGAACTTTCGCTCCAGGCCGCCTGTGCCTGGCGGGCGGGAAGCTGCACCCCGCGGGGGGCAAGCTGAATCGTGCGCTCCCTCCCCGGCGATCGGCGGCCGCGCAGGGCCCCGCGCTACTGGTAGACTCCGGCGGCCTTAAAGTCGCCAGCCTTGACGATCGACATTTGCGCCGGATCGATGTGCTTCCGGAATGCGGCCGTGACTTGTTCCGGCGTGAGGGATTGGATCTTCGCCTCCAGATCCTGGTCCCACTTCATGGTGCGGCCAAGCTGCTCGTGCTGCGCCAGCAGACCGAGCAGCGCCGTATCCTGAGAGCGCGAAACAAACTGCGTATCCAGATACGCTTTTCTGGCGGTGTCCAACTCGGCGGCGGTAAAGCCTTCCTTCAGCGTCTTCCGCAGCTCATCCATGAAGCTGAACTCGACCTTGGGCGTATTCGCCGGGTTCTCGCTGACCGTTCCGGAGAGCATAGCGGAATCGCCTTCGGCCGGAATCTGCAACCGCGAGGATGCGCCGTAGCTCAGCCCTTCGCGGTTGCGAATGCGGTCGGGCATACGCGCCGTGATGGAGCCGCCGAACATGTAATTAGCGAGAATCATGGCGGGATAATCGGGATCGTCCTGTGACAGCTGGAAACGCAGGCCGGCTTCGAACTGCGCATTGGCCTTGTCGGGAGTGTCGATCTTCTGGTTGATGGCTGTCACCTTCTTATACGCCGTAGTAAGTTGCTTGTAAGGCGCGGCGGAGTTCCAGGAACCGAGTAACTCGTCCGCGGCCTTTTGGACAGCGTCCTTATCGATAGGGCCCACCACGGCGATCTCTCCGTGTGAGGCGCCGTAGAACCGGGCGTGGAACTTCTTGACATCGTCCAGAGTGACTTTCTGGATCTGGGCTATCTGCTCCTCGGGTGTGCCGGTATAACGCGCGTCGCTCTTTTCGTACGGGCTGAGATGGCGCTGCAATACCTCGGCGGAGAGCTGCGTTGGCTCAGTGCGCGGCTGGCTCAGCGCGCGGATGCGCTGCTGTTTGCCGCGGTCGAAATCTTCCGCGGGGTATAGCGGGTTGCGCAATTCGTCCACGGCGATCCGCATGGCGGCCACAAAGTTGGCTGCGGGCGCTTGAATATTCGCCGTGGCGCCGTTAAGACCACCGCCGGCGCCGGCGCCGCCACGTCCACCGCCGCCACCCCGTCCGCCGCCGCCACCGCCCGCGCCCACGGTGACGCGCGCATTGAGTTTTTCCAACTCGGCCTGGATCTGCTGCCGCGTCCTGGTGGTGGTGCCGCCGCCCAGAAGCGAATCCGCAAACTGCGCGGTGGCGGCCTTTCCGGCCAGCGATGCCTCGTCGCCGAAGTGCAGCTCAATCACGCCGTACACCATGCTTCCGGTGGTCTGCTTGTTAAGCGCGACCATTTTCATCCCGTTGGCCAACTTGCCGCGTACCAGGCGGCTTTCGATATTAGCCGGCGTGGGGTCGAAGGTCTCGCCGTGCGCGATGGTGGCGGTGCTCTTGTAATTCGCCAGAGTGGCATTCAGGTCGGGCGTTTCTGGGACCACGGTGCGGTCCGGAGTGTTGTCAGTGGGAATGTAGTAGCCCACCGTAAGGTTCGATTCTTTCAAGTAGAGCTGGGCCACGCGCACGATATCCTGCGGACTGACGTCTTTCAGACGGTCGTGCTCGAGGAACATCAGCCGCCAGTCGCCCTGCGCGATGGGCTCGCTGAGCCCCGTGGAGAACGACTGCGTGTTGCTCATGCGGTCCTCGAGTCCTTTGAGCAGGCGCTCGCGCACCTTATCGACGTCTTCCTTAGCAGGCGGGTTCTTGATCACGTCGGCGAGCGCCTCAGCCATCGCCTTACGCGCGTCGTCCAGCGACTGATCCTGCGTGAGCGTGGCGGTAACCATCACCAGGCCGGGATCGTGCCGCATCCCGAAGTTCATGCTGGCCGATTGCGCCTTTTTGGTATCCACCAGAGCCTTGGCCAGCCGGCCGTCGCTGCGTCCGCCGCCACCACCGCCGCGGCCTCCGCGTCCACCCCGTCCGCCGCCGTTGCCGGTCATGATGGCGGCGAGCACCTGCAGCGCCGCTTCATCGGGATGGCCGGCCGCCGGACCATGGTAGGCCATCACTACTTCGGGCCCCGTGCCGACGCGGCGCAGCTCCACGAAGCGTTCGCCATCCTGCGGCGGCTCCACGGTGTAAGTCTGGTCCAATTGGCGCGTCGGACGGGGAATCTTACCGACAGTATCCGCCACGAATTGCAGCGTCTTCGATTCGTCCAACCGGCCGCCGATGGTGAGCACGGCGTTATCCGGCTGATAGAACTTTTTGTAGAAGGCCGCGAGGCGCTCCACCGGCACGCGTTCGATATCTTCGCGCGAGCCGATGGTGGGGTGGCCGTAATTGTGCCAGATATACGCCGTGGCTTCGACGCGCTCGCGCAGGACGCTCTGCGGGCTGTTTTCGCCGCGCTCGAATTCGTTGCGCACCACGGTCATTTCCGTGTCGAGTATCTGCTTGGTGAACTTCACGTTCACCATACGGTCGGCTTCAAGGCCCAGCGCCCACTTTAGATTCTCGTCATTAGCGAGGACCGTCTCATAGTAATTAGTGCGATCGGAATTGGTGCTGCCGTTCCAGTTGCCGCCGCCGGCGTGCGCCGTGATTTCGTCCTTGATCTGGCGTCCATTGGTAGTCTCGATGAAATCCATGTGCTCCAGCAAATGAGCCATGCCGGTTTCGCCATAGCCTTCGTGGCGCGAACCCACCATGTAGGTCATATTCACGGTCACCTTGGGGCTAGAGCCATCCGGATAAAGCAACACGCGGAGACCGTTGGGGTAATCGTATTCGGTGATGCCCGCCATGGAAGTCTTCTTGACCACGCCGGGCGGCAAGGTCTGGGCGACAAGGGGCGCAAGCAGGGACAGAGCGGCGGCAGCGAAACGGAGTTTACAACTCATATTGGCGACCTTTCTAGGATGGGGAGATTATAGCGCGGCAGGACGGGCCGCGCTCCGGCAGTCGCGCCGGCTTGATCTGATGACTCACTCCCGAGAGAGTAACTCGCTTACAATGGCATCGAGGTCGAATGCTGCTGCTCCGGTGGATCGAGTTAGTGGGTTTCTGGTTGGCCTGGGCCTATCCTTTCATCTTTCGCGCTCCCCATGTGCAGAAGCGCGAATCCATCACGGTGGCCGGGCCCACGCGAATCGGTTTGCTACTGGAATGCGCCGCGATCTTTCTGGCCTTCGCGTTCCGGATGCCGTCCGGCGAGCCCCCGGGAGTCTGGCGCATCGCGACCGCGACGATCTGCGGCGGCGTCGCCGCTGTGCTGGGGTGGGCCTCAGTGACGCACCTTGGCAGGCAGTTCCGATTTCACGCCGGACTCTATCACGATCATGTTCTGGTGCGAACCGGACCATACGCAATTGTGCGGCATCCCATTTACGCCTCGCTGTTGGCGATTCTACTCTGTACGCTGCTCTTACTGACGCCGTGGCAGGCGATCCCCATTTCGCTGGCGGTCTTTATTTGCGGAACCGAAATCCGCGTGCGCTCCGAGGAGCGCCTGCTCGCGTCGCGATTCGGAGAGCAATTCGCAGCGTACCGCAAGAGTGTCCCGGCCTATATACCCTTCGTGCGCTAGTGTTAAACACGACGCCGAAAGTTGTTGTTAATGCCTTCAGAGGTAGCGCCTGCTTTAGCTCGCCCTTGGGCCGGGCGAAGCTCACCGCGCGCAGCTTCGCGGCGCTCACGCGATGGCAAGCTAAAGCATACCCCACCAATATGCGCAACTGCTTCGTGAAGTAGTGTTCGTGAGATAGTGTTGTTTATGCGATTCCGCACCTTGGCAGTGCTTTCGATTCTCACACTCTCTCCAGGCCGCGCGCAGGATCTGACCGAGAAGTATCGCCCGGTGGCTGACAGACTCATCAATGCCGCCCTGACCGATAACGAAGGCTACCAACGACTCACCTATCTGTGTTACCGGATCGGCAGCCGGCTGAGCGGATCGGCCTCGCTGCAGCGCGCCATCGAATGGTCGGCGGAGCAGATGAAGGCCGCGGGCCTGAGCAACGTGCGCGTGATTCCCACCAAGGTGCCGCACTGGGTGCGGGGCGCGGAATCGGCGCGCATGGTGGCGCCGCTCGATAAACCGCTGCACATGCTGGGGCTCGGAATGAGCATAGGCACGGCGCCCGGCGGCATCACTGCCGACGTGATCTCAGTCGAGAGTTTCGACGAGCTCGCCAGACTGGGCCGCGAGAAGATCCAGGGCAAGATCGTGCTCTACAACGAGGAGTATCGGGGTTACGGACCAACGCGCGTCTATCGCGCCACGGGTGCGGCGCGCGCGGCGGCCTTCGGCGCGGTGGCGGCGCTGGTGCGATCGGCCACGCCGCTGGCCGTACAGATTCCGCACACCGGCGAAATGGATTACGACGATGCGCAGCCCAAGATTCCCGCGGCGGCGGTCTCGCCCGAGGACGCCATGATGATGGCGAAACTGATCGCCGACGGCGTCCCGGTGAAAGTCCACCTGGAGATGGGCGCACAGATGCTGCCGGACGCCGATAGCGGCGATGTAGTGGGCGAAATCCCCGGCAGGACGCATCCCGAGCAGGTGGTGGTGATGGGCGGCCACATCGATTCGTGGGATGTGGGGCAGGGCGCGCAGGACGACGGGGCATCCATCATGGCGTGTCTGCAGGCGCTGGCGCTGATGAAGAAGCTGGGATTGCAGCCGGAGCGCACCATCCGCGTGGCGTTCTGGGTGAACGAAGAAAACGGCGGCCGCGGCGGCGACTCCTACCGCGCCTGGGTGGGCGACAAAATCAAGGACCAGGTGGCGGCCATCGAAATGGATGGCGGCGCGGAGGCCCCGCTTGGCTACGGCGCGGGCGTCGACGGGAGCTCCATGGAGACGCTCAAGCAGATCGGGAAGCTGCTGGAACGTGTCGGCGCAAGCGAGATCACCGGCGGCGGCGGGGGCTCGGATATCGCGCCCCTTATGCGGGACGGCGTCCCCGGTCTTAGCGAGCGCACCGTGGGCACGCACTATTTCGACTGGCACCACACCGAAGCCGATACGCTCGACAAAGTGAGCCTGGACGATTTCCGCAAGAACCTGGCGTCGCTGGCGGTAATGGGCTTCGCGCTGGCCGATATGCCCGGCCGGCTCACAGCCGCCACAGCCGGGGGCCGCGCGCCACGGTAGGACGGAAGAACGTAGGGCAGGCGCTTCCGCCTGCCAACCCCGGCCGTCAATCGTCCAAGCCTAGCCGCCACGCAGAACCGCTTCTCCGAGACGGCGACAAACTGTTCCATTTATGGCACGGCTTGAGGTCGGCTGGTGGCCAGTTTCCGATATCCCCGTTTTCCTGGAGTTATAGGAAAGAAACGCCACTTTTGACCATATTGTCCCCTGTATGGTTGCGAGACGATATCATTAGCGATGCCAGCATGTCGTGGATTGAGTTGGGCCAAATTAGCATCGGTCACGCGGAGTCGGAACACGTCAGAATCGATATCGTAGACCGGAATCCGGACGAATGGTGCGTTGCGAATGTCGAGGTGGCTTGTGGTAGTTGGAAAAGCACATACCGATGGCAGTTTTACCGGGGGGAGCTACGGCACTTCGGACAACAGGTCCAAGAACTCCACCGAACACTATCAGGCATTGCGGCCCTGGAACCGATGGAGCCAAATCTGGTGCTGAAGATGGTCGGGGACGGCAGGGGACACATCAGCGTGGAAGGCAAGGCCCAACCCGAATTCTATTCGGGCACGTACTTGGTTTTCAGATTTTCGCTGGATCAGACGGAGTTGCCGCCCATAGCAACGGCACTCCTGGGGGCCGATCCCGGCTGAAGCATCTTTCGCAGCAGGATACAGCCTTCGGCGAGGAACAGGTCTACGAATAGTGCGGGTCTAAGTTTTCAAGGAACTCAAGCAGCGACGTGCCCATATCATCAGCGTAGGTGCGATCTAAATCGATTTCTTCAATCGCAATTATTTGCTTGTCCGCTCGTGAGAGATCGAATGCATATCCCTCGCCACCCCGGTTGGAGCCAACAGACAACAACTGCGGCTCAAAGGCTTGGCTTGCAGCGTTGTGTTCTCTCATTTCTTGAATGCTGTATATCGCCAGGTACGCTTTTTCGCCAACGTTTCCCTTCGGCTGGGTTGGAATCCTTCATAAAGTCGAGATAGTCGTCGGGTGGTGAAAAACCAGCGGAATTGAAAAAGTCGCTCAGTTCCTGTAGTCCTTAGCCGACGCGCCCGGTTGACGAATCATGTCTCGGGCAAGTTCTTCTATTCTCGGAAGCATGCCATTCCTCGCCTTATTCTCCCTCAGCGACCTGCCCATGGACCAAGACGGAAGTGCAAGCAGGGCGCCCGCCGTTGAGTGCCGCGATTTCCGATAAGCTCCAGATAGGTGGGCGTCCCGGAAAGTGCCTGCGATCCGGATGTCCGACGATTGCACCGGGCCTATTCTCTGGGCCAGCGGCATTACCAACCACCCCAGCCGCTCCACAGCGGAGCGACAATGCCGTGCTCTTGGACGCCTTCGCGGATCTTTGGTAGGAGCTGGTCCATTACGTCTCGATCCTGAGTCACAGTATCGATGACGATTGTCGGCTCGCCGATCACTCGAAAACGACCCCGCTTCGCAAAGGGCTCATACATCTGAATTAATTCGATCGGCTTCGGCAGCGTTTTGTCCATCAGGTCGACCGCCATCACATCAACCTTGCTCCCGTCTAGATTGAGCAGTCCCTCGCGTGCAAATGCCCAACGGTCAGCATCCACCACGTTAGCCCGTAGATGCTCCTTCCCGGCGGAAATGGCCTCCTCTTGGGTATCCGCTTCGAATCGCAATAATTCCCGCTTCCCGTGCCGTTCCACAAGGGCCAGCGGGCACAGCAACTCGTCCACATCGGCAATGCTGCCGAGTGCGTGTGCAAGAGTAAAGCCCCCGAGCAGAAGGGTTGGGTCGGAAATCATAGGCACCAGACTACCGCAATGCGGATGGAGTTTCTGCCCTCAGTGGACGAAGAGTGGGCTTATCGGAAACTTGCCCGACGAGTTCCCCGCACCAGCACATGGCCGTCTCACGTCCATGTCGGCCAAGTGCTCAGGGCGCTTCCGCCTACCAACGCAGCCGCGCGCCACGGTAAACTGATAAGAGATGAAGTACGGTCCGGTTCTTGCCGCCGCTGTTGGCTGTGTCGCCATGGTTGGAGCCCTGATGGCGCAGCGGCCCTTCCGGGAATATCCCGCCTGGGAATACAACAATTTCCCGTTGCCCAAGGACTACATGGTGCCCGGCGAGTGGACATTCGCGCGGCTGATGTATCCCACCACGCACTACCGCATCGACTGGCAGTCGGAGTACAAGCGCGGGCTTGACTGGCGGGACGGGAACACCAACTGGACCATCGACTATCCGCGCTCAGACCGTCATCTCGCGCTGGCGATCCGGCGCCTGACGCGCATCGACGCGCGCTCGGCCGAGCAGCCTATTAACCTGGACGACGATGACGACGTATTCAATTACCCGTGGCTCTATGCCGTGGAAGTGGGGCACTGGGAGCTGACCGATTCGCAAATCGCCAAGTTCCGCGAGTTCCTGCTGCGCGGCGGCTTCTTCATGTGCGACGATTTTCACGGCACCGACGAGTGGAACGTCTTCATCGAAACCATGAGCAAGGTTTTCCCGGACAGACCCATCGTCGATCTGCAAGACAACAACCCGATTTTTCACACCGTCTACGATCTGGACAACCGCTACCAGGTTCCCGGGATGCAGTACACGCAGACCGGCAGCATCTGCGAAAAGTGCCCCACATTTCCGAACTTCGGCACGGGCGGCGACTTCCCCAGATGGCGCGGCATTTACGATGAGCATGGGCGCATAATCGTGGCCATCTGCCATGACATGGATCTGGGCGATTCCTGGGAGAACGCCGACGAGATCACCTATCCGCAGAGGTTTTCGGCGCTGGGCATCCGGATTGGGGTCAATTACATTACTTACGCGTATACGCACTGAACGTGGCGCGGGCGCGGCACGAGCGCGCCGGCAAGCTATCGCGTGAACCTGGTGGCTTTCTTGCGCTGATGCCGGTCAAGCGCCAGGTCGATCAAGCGGTCGAGCAGCGCCGGAAATGGGATGCCGCTGTGCTCCCACATCTTGGGATACATGCTGATCGAAGTGAACCCGGGGATGGTGTTGATCTCGTTGATGTACAGCTTGTCGGTGGCCGCTTCCAACAGGAAATCGACGCGGCCCATGCCTTCGCACTCCACCGCGCGATAGCATTCCACCGCGAGCCGGCGCAGCTCTTCGGTCTTGGCTGGCGGGAGATCGGCCGGAACCTCGGTGCCGGCTTTATCCAGCAGGTATTTGTCTTCGTAATCGTAAAACTCGCGCGAGGGCAGAATCTCGCAGGGCAAGGACGCCATGGGCGCTTCGTTGCCCAACACGGCGCACTCCAACTCGCGGCCGGCGATGCCGCGCTCCACGATAATCTTGCGGTCGTACTGCGCGGCCAGGGCGAAGGCTTCCGCCAGTTCTTTGGCAGAATGCGCTTTGGAAATGCCCACCGACGAGCCGAGATTGGCCGGCTTGACGAACACTGGAAACGGCAGGCCGGCGCACGCTTCGACGGGGTTCGCGCAATCGCGCGGCAGTGTCAAATAATCGACAACCGGCAGATTCCGTTCCCGGCAGACACGCTTCATCATCTCCTTATCCATGGAGATGGCCGACCCCATCACGCCCGCGCCCACATAGGCGACGTCCGCCAACTCCAGCAGACCCTGCATGGTGCCGTCTTCGCCGAAGGTGCCGTGCATAATCGGGAAAGCCACATCGATTTCGGGCTGCGCGCCCGGCTCGGGCAGAATCGGCCGCGGGTTCCACTTGCCATCTTTATCGATAAAGTATTCGATCTGCTGGTAACGCGCCGGGTCGAGGCCGGCCATGATGGCTTTCGCCGACCGGATGGAAATTTCGTGCTCGCCGCTGCGTCCGCCGTAAATCACGGCTACCCGTATCTTCATAGAATGCGCTTTCCCAGAGCGGACATCGCGAGCTCGACGGCCAGATCGGCAGTGCGATTGACTTCATCGATCACCGGGTTCACCTCCACCACTTCCATCGAAAGCATGCGCCGCGAATCGCATATCATTTCCATTGCCAAATGGGCTTCACGGTAGGTGGCGCCGCCGCGGACGGGCGTGCCGACGCCGGGAGCGTCTTTGGGATCGACGAAATCCATGTCGAGCGAGAGGTGGAAACCGGCGGTCCCTTCGGTGGCGGCGCCGATGGCCTCTTCCATTACGGAGCGCAGACCGCGCTCGTCGAGATCGCGCATGGTGAAGGCGCGGACGCCGGAATCGCGCACGTGCGGTTTCTCGATGGCATCGACATCGCGCAGGCCAACCACGACGGCATTCTTCGGATTGACCTTCGGCTGGTAGCCGAATAGCCGCGTGAGCTCGGCCGGCCCGATGCCCACCAGGCAGGCAAGCGGCATGCCATGCACGTTGCCGCTGGGACTGCTCTCGGGCGTGTTCATATCGGCGTGCGCGTCGAGCCAGATCAGGCCGATTTTCTCGCCGCGCGTGTTAAAAAACTGCGATACGCCGCTCACCGTGCCCACAGCGACGGAATGGTCGCCGCCGAGCACCAGCGGGATGCTGGATTTGCCAAGCACGCCGACTACTAGCTGGGCGAGGCGCTGGCAGGTGGCGGCAATCTGCGGCAGATATTTCGCGTGCGGATGGCCTTC
>JBEKNN010000058.1:0-35367 GCA_049522755.1 Bryobacteraceae bacterium
CTCGAACCGGTCGGCGACGATGGCTATTTCCAGACCGCCAGCTTCGTCAGTGTCACTCCCAATACCGACGGTCTCGAATTCACTCTCGATGCCAACGGCTCTACGGTCAAAGCCAACGCGGCGTCCATCTCCCTGCAGGAGCCGGTGGCGCTCAATCTGGATCGCGCCGCGGTGGTGAAGGTGGCGATGGAGGATCAGGCGGCCATGGATGCGCTGACGCCGGACGCAGTCCGAGGCAAGGTCCTGGTGCTCGAACCCTCGGCAAACCAAGCGGCCAACGGCGCCGGGCGTGGTGGACGCGGTGGACGCGGCGGCGCTGGCATTGCGACCGCTTTGGCAAGCAAACTACAGCCCGCGGCGATCGTGCTGTTTGCCGCCCCTGGCGGGCGCGGGGGCGGCGGCGGCGGACGCGGCGCGCGGCTGCGTGAAGCCTCCACCATGATGGCCGCACCGGTTGCGATTCTGTCGATCGCCGATCCGGCGATCCGCACGGCGCTCGTTGCCGCAGCCGCGCCCACCATCTCCGCGCATATTGCCGCGCCCACTGTGGTTACGTCGAAAGTGCGCAACGTCATCGGCCTGCTGCGCGGGTCCGACCCGGCGCTGAAGGATACCTATATGCTGATCACCGCGCACTACGATCACCTGGGCATCCGCGACAACGGCACGCCAGACCATATCTTCAACGGCGCCAACGACGATGGCAGCGGCACGGCTTCGGTGATCGAGATCGCCAACGCCCTGGCGGCGCTTCCCACGCGGCCGGGGCGCAGCATCGTATTCATGACGCAATTCGGCGAAGAGAAGGGCGACCTGGGCTCACGCTATTACGCGCAGCACCCGATTTTCCCGCTCGCCAAGACCATTGTCGACGTGAACCTGGAGCAGGTGGGCCGCACCGACGATCTGGAAGGCCCGCGCGTGGGCGCATTCAACCTCACGGGCTTCGATTACACCGATCTGCCCGCTGTCTTCCGCAGAGCGGGCGAGCAGACCGGCATCCGGGCGATCAAGCACGAAAAGAACAGCGACGCCTACTTCACGCGCAGCGACAATGCCGCCTTCGCCGAGGCGGGCGTGCCCGCGACCACGCTTTCGGTGGCTTACGATTTCCCCGATTATCACAAGGCCGGCGACGAATGGCCGAAGCTCGATTACGAAAACATGGCCAAAGTGGACCGCACCGTGGCGTTGGCGGCGCTTGATATCGCCAACAACCCGCAGGCGCCGAAATGGGACGCGAGCAATCCGAAGACCGAGAGATTCGTGAAAGCGCGCGAGGCCAGCATGGCGGCTGCTAAGTAGCGCCGGTGCGGCTGGCTGTCTCGTCCCGTGGCCGGCAACGCCGCGCGATCGCGCTCGATCGTCCGCGCGTTGCTCGTTCGCTCCGGACCTATGTAAATATAGTATTCATGCTGTTTGAGTCCGACAAGGTGATGTTCGAGATCTACCGCGAGACTGGGTATACCGGCCAGTTCCGCGTGGTGTATTTTACCGAACTGCAAGACCATAACAAGGAAACCGAGATCAATCACGCCATGGCCGGCGAGCACTTTTTCGACGGCTTCATCAAGAACTTCGGCAAGGATGAAGCCAAGGAAATTATCGACGGCCTGCTCAACCGGCTGAACAATGGCGAGCGCTTCGAGCCGGCCGAAATCGAGCGCGTGCTGGGCCAGCACCTGGCCTGAGGATCGTTTGCGCATCACGCGTTATCCCAGCATCTCCACCGAACAGTTTCTGGGCTGCGTCGCCGCGTTTGTGGATTCGTTCACCGGCGAGTTGAACGCCGCGGCGTCGGCGCTGCGCCGCCTGGAAGGGAAGCCGAAGGGCGCGGCATTCGCCTATGAGATGACGCTCGATAATCACCGCTATGGCGCGCTGATCGTGCTCGATCGCTGGTCTACGCTGACCGCCGCGTTCGGCCCTCACCTGGCGCACCCGATAGCCGATAGCGCGCGCGGCCGCATTGAATCGGCGGAGCAGGTGCTCGGCCGCGTAAACCAGGTGATCGACGCTTCCGGGCTTTATGCTACCGAGATGGTGGAGGCTTGTCTGATGGCGTTCCAATCGTTAAGCGCGACCTTCGGTGAAGAGCGCGCCACGGCGGAACAGAATGCCAAACTGGGCCCGATGCTGAGTGAAGATTACACCAGCGCGCGGCGGATTTTCCTGGAAGACCTGGCGGCGCGGTAGGGGTGTAAGATGGTCTCCATGGGAACGGTCAAGACCCTGCTGACATTCGAAGAGTTCGAGCAACTTCCCGATCAGCCCGGCAAACAAGAACTTGTCAGAGGGGAGTCGATCGAGATGCCTCCGGCGGACCTGAAGCATAACAGAATTTCACATCGGATTTACAAGCGTATGGATGCGGCCATCGAGCAGGCGCCTACCCGCGGAGAAGCCCGCGATCTGGGCGAGGCCTTCCACGAAATGGGATACCTGCTGCCGGGCGAATGCTGGCTGCAACCGGATGTTAGCGTTGCGTACGCTCGACAGACCGAAGGTAAATACTTCGAGGGCGCGCCCGCCATCGCTATAGAGGTGATCTCGCCGAGCAATACCGTTAAGCGTATTGACGCCAAGGCGCAGCTTTACTTCCAGTTCGGCGCCCGCGAGGTGTGGCGGTTTTTTCCGAAGAAGAAGCAAGTCACGATCCAGGTTCCCGGCGGTGTCCGAGTGATTGCCGGGGATGAAGTTATCACAACTCCTCTGCTGCCGGGCTTGGCCCTCGCGGTCAAAGAGATCTTTGGCGACTGACGCTACTTCGTCACTCCCAACTGCTTGAACTTCTCCTCGAACAACGAATACGGCTGCGCGCCCACGATCATGTTGCCGTCCACACCGTCCGGCGTACTCTTGCCCACCACGAACGCCGGCGTGCCGTCCGCGCCGATCTTCATCGCTTCCAGCACGTCGCCCTGCACGGCCTCTTTATATTTGCCGCTCTCCACACATGTGCGGAACGCGCTCTTATCCATCTTGAGCGCCGACGCATCGCCTACCAGGCTATCCATATCCAGCTTGTCGGGATGGGTTGCCATGACGTCGCGCATCGTCCAGAATTGCCCCTGATCGCCCGCGCACCGCCCCGCTTGCGCCGCCCTGATCGCGTTCGGGTGTAGCGAATCGAGAGGCAGGTCGCGGCTGAAGAATCGCACTTTGCCGGTATCGATATAATCCTTCTTCAACAAGCCATAAACCTGCATGTGGAAGCGCTGGCAAAACGGGCACTGGTAATCCGTGAATTCCACCATGGTTATGGGCGCGCTCTTCGACCCGAGCATCGGCGCGCCCTCCAGGTGCAGCTTGGCTGCCGCGGGCGTCGGCGCACCCGGCGCCTTGTTCTCGGCCTGCTTCTCGAGTAACTGCCGGATCTGCCGCAGCTCGTCCAGAATCTGGTCCGCCTGCTCGCGGGTAATGCCGTCGTTCGAGTTCTTCTTCTTATCCTGGGCGCCTAACGGCAGCAGCAGCGCCAGCGGCAATGCCGCCCATCGCGCGTATCGATAAAACTGTCTCATGGGGTTCAACTCTTTTCCAGAATCAGCATATACTGAACGTTCTTGATGTGCTCCTTTTCCTCAATCAAGTGGAAATGGTTGGCCTCAATCTCTTTGATGACGTCCGGCATGTCGAGCCGGATATGCGTCAGCGCTCTTCCGTTCGGCATCGCCGATTCCCGTTTGTAATACTCCACTACCACCAGCTTGCCATCCGCCCGCAGCGCTTTGTGAATGGTTGCCAGCATCTTATCCGGATAATCGAAATGGTGGTATACGTCAAGCGCCAGCACCATGTCCACCTGTCCCTCGGGCAGATTGCAATCGGTGTCCGTGCCCTTGACGAAGCTCACATTTTGCAGGTTCTGGTTGGTGGCGCGCTGCTTCGCCGCCGCCAGAAAGTCGTCGTAAATATCCTCGGCAATCACGCGTCCCGAAGGCCCAACGCGACGACTCAGGAACGGCACCATGTAGCCGATGCCGGTGCCGATGTCCGCCACGGTCATGCCCGGCAGCAGCATCATTTCGCGGATCAGCACGCCCGGTTTTTCCGTGGCGTCGCGCTCCGGCGACCCCAGCCCGGCGGCCACCGCCTGCCGTTGTTCCGGAGTCTTATATCCCGAATTAGCCTGACTCGCCACCTGCGCGGCGAGTGTCCCCGCAAGCGCCAGGGACAGAAGTATGGCCAGTGGTTTCATGGTCGATATCGCCAGGTTGACAGACGAAAGCGTCTGTCCCACGGTTGGCAGGCGAAAGCGCCGGCGCCACAAAAACGCAAACCTATTTGCAAAAGCACAAAACCGCGGGGTCACTGCTGCAGGCCATAACTTCATAACGACGTCTCCATCGGCAGCGCCAGCGGCGCTTCCTCCATGAAATCGAGCTGCGCCATTTCCTGGAGCGCTTCGCGCATCGAATGTTCGTAGGTGGGCTCGGCGATGATCACGAACGGCAGGTCGCGGCGGTTCTCGCTGGGCTCCTGCAAAACCGCTTCCACGCCAATATTCTTCCGCATCAGGATTCCCGCCAGGGTAGCGATGATGCCAGGCCGGTCGTCCACGCGGAAGCGCAGGTAGTAGGCGCGCTTCTGGAACATAATCGAAACCGGCATATTCTCGCCCAGCCGTTCATGCGCGAAGGGCGAAACGCGCTCGGGGCTGCCGCTGCGGATCTCGCGCGCCACGCGCATCAGGTCGCTGGTCACTGCCACGCCCGTGGGCAGCGCCCCGGCGCCCCACCCGTAATAGAAAGTATCCTCGCCGTACTTGCCGCGCACCCACACCGCGTTGTACGCGCCCTGCACACCGGCGAGAATTGTCGACGCCGGAATCAGCGCCGGCCGCACATAGAGCACCAGCCCTTCGGGAATCTTGCGCGCGCCGCAGATCAGACGGATGGTGTGCTTCAATTGGGCCGCGTAGCGAAAGTCCACTGGAGTCACGCGCCGGATGCCTTCCACGAAAATATCCGACTGCGTAATCTTCTCGCCGAAGGCCAGCGCCGCCAGCAGCGTCAGCTTCGAGCGTGCGTCGAAGCCATCGATATCCGCGCTCGGGTCGGCCTCCGCATAACCCAGCTTTTGCGACTCTTCGAGCACCGTGGCGAATGGCGCGCCGCGCTTTTCCATTTCCGTGAGGATGTAGTTGCACGTGCCATTGAGGATTCCGTAAAGCGCCATCACGTTATCGCCCGAAATGCCCTCGCGCAGAACCGCGTGAATAGGAATGCCTCCGCACACGCTGGCTTCCATGGCCAGGTTGATGCCCGACTTGATGGCGCGGTCCCAAATCTCGGGCCCGCATGCGGCCATCAATTCCTTATTGGCGGTCACTACCGACTTGCGACTCTGAATCGCGGCTTCGATAATCTCGGAAGCTACGCCTGTGCCACCCACCAACTCGGCGACAATCTGTACGTCGGGATGTGTTACCACTTCCCGCCAGTCGGTGGTTTTGAAAACTTCGCCGATGCCCGGCGGAAGCTGCCTGGCGTGAACCGACCGGCTGCACACCGCCGCGACTTTCAGCCGGAACCCCAGCTTGAGGGCGATCTGGTCCGCGTTCTCCACCAGAATGGCGAGCGTTCCCGAGCCGACATTTCCCAGGCCCACTATGCCAACTCTTACTTCCTCCATATCTCGTTATGATAACAAGGGCGTGCTTATGAAACCCGTCTTTACGAAACCCGCCTCTGTCAACTCTTGGCTGCGGCGCAGCGGGCTGATAATCCTGCTCGCGGCAATTTCCAATGTGGCCTCGCCGCAGCGCGGAGGGGACCCTTCGACGCCGCCACCGCTGTCGGGAGAGGCCAAACTGCCCAACGGCAAATCGCAACGCGATGAGATCCTGAAGGCCGAGCACGAACAGAACCTCAAGGACGCCGCGCAGCTTGTCGATTTAGCGCAACAATTGCAACAGGACCTGGAAAAGAACGACACCTTCGTTTTTTCCATCTCTACTTTGAAGAAGACCGACGACATTGAGAAGCTGGACAAAAAGATCCGCAGCCGTTTGCGCCATTAGCGTGCTGGCGCGCATCGCGGCCGCGGCGCAAGCGCCCCAGCCCGCCATCGCGCTGGTGGACCCGGCCGACGCCCAGCAGTGGCGCAAGTGGACGCAGGAACTCGGCTGGCAGTTGATTATTCCCACCGTCCCCAACGGCGCCAGCGCCGACTCGCGCGTAGAAGCCGTCGCCGCCGCCGTTCAGGCAGCCATTAAGGATGCCGCCGCCGGCCCCGCCCACATCTACCTGGCCGGCCGCGCGGAGGCTGCCGCGGCCGTTTATTACGTCATTTCGCGCGTGCCCGATCTTTGGGCGGGCGGACTCGCGCTCGGCGGGTCGCCCAAGCCGGCGCTCGATACCGGCCGCGTCTTCGCGGTTAATTTCAGCGATGCGCCGGTTTTGTGGATCAGCGATGGCGCCGGTGACTCCGAGTTGACGGCACAACTCAAATCGGCGGGGCTAAACGTGGAATGGCGCAGCGCCAAGAACGTCAGCATCGCGCAGGTATTCGCCACGCTCTTGCAGCACGTTCACACGGAGTTTCCGGACCACGCCGATTGCGAAACCAACGCGCCCAAGTTCGCGCATTGCTATTGGATGGAACCCACCAAGTTCGACGTCGCCGAGCGCAACGAAGTGCTGTCGTCCAGCCGTACGGTGCTTGGATCGGGAGCGTCGCTGGCCCTGGGCGAGTTCGGTTACAAACTGGACGACCCCGGACCGGGCGTTCTGGTCACCGCTCTGCCCAAAGACTACGCCGGCCCGCTGAAAATCGGCGACCGCCTGACGGAGCTCGACGGCCAACCCATCATAAACGCGCGCGACTACAGTGACCGCATGAACAAGATGTACGCCGAAAAGCCGATGGCCGGCATGGTGGAGCGCGGCAAGGAGATGATTCGCTTCGAGACGCGGGTTATCCTGCCCAGCCCCGATGCCTTTGTCACGGCCCGCGTGCAGGGCACGCACAGTCCCGAAGATAAGACCATCCGGATTATCAGCCGCTCAGTCACTGAGCTGCGAGTGACCGTTCCGCAAGCGTGGGTTCCGGCCGATCTTTACTGGAACGGAGTCCCGGTGGAAGATCTGTCCAAGCCCGGCTGTTATCTGCTGACTATCGATCAGGAGCTATTGAATGCCGCGCCCTGCGCCAAGTAATCGCCGGCTTCTGCGCGCACCTAAGAGCGAGCCGAGAGACGCCGCTTTTCGCAAAGCTATCCGCCAGATACCGCGCGGCAAAGTGGCCACCTATGCACAGGTTGCGGCGGCCGCGGGATACCCGCTCTATCATCGCCAGGTGGCGCGGCTGCTGCGCCAGGCGCCCACGGGTTCACTGCCGTGGCAGCGCGTAGTGGGCGCGGGCGGCCAGATCAAGCTGAAGTTCGAAGCCGCACTGGAGCAGCGCACGCGCCTCGAAATGGAAGGCGTGCGCTTTCACGGCAAGCGCATCGATATGGTGGAACACCAGCATCGGTTCCGGACTTGGGAATTCGAGTGAGTCACTTGAGTGACAGCCGATATGCCATCCGGGATGTCACTTACTTTCGTGACTTTCTGCATGGAGTGTGGTCGGCCTATATGGCGACCACTGGCTTTCGGCTGCTTTAGCTTGCCCTTGGGTGAGCGAAGGTCGCCGCGCGCCGCTTCGCGGCACTCACCCGATGGCAAGCTAAAGCATACCCCACCAATATGCGCAACCACTTCGGACGCTGTGTTTAGCAGCCTCACTGCCTGATTCGCGGTGATGCCTGCCAAATCGCGGGGATCGCGAAAATGCGCCTTGACAACCGCTGGCAGACCGCCTGTTTGCAACGCTTGCCATGTTGCACGCGGCTATCGGCATCTACGGCCTCCTAAGCTATTGGGTAATTGTGCGCGAATCCGAAATCGCCATTCGCCTCGCACTTGGCGCGCGGCCGCTCACTATCCTGCGTTGGACCGGCCTGCACGCACTCCGCCTCACGGCGATTGGAGTCGCCGCCGGCCTGCTGGGGGGATGGGCTGCGGCCGGAACTCTCGGAAAGCTGGTTTACGGCGTTCCAGCGAGGAATCCCGCGACCATGTTTGCAGCTGCTGTTGCAGTTACGCTGCTTGCGGTTGCCGCTGCGGCAATACCGGCCTGGCGCGCCGTGCGAGTGGATGCCGCGCGGCGGTTCCATCACGCCTGGAGGCTTTCGCACCAACTGCCCCGCAGAGTGGCAAGCCGCGAATGGCGCCGGTTCCTCCGGCATTTTACGCGATGCCAGGAGGCCGATTGACAATCGGCCGCAGGTTTTCAACCTGCCCCACAAAAAAGGAATGGATGATAGGGGAAGAAGGGAATGGATGATAGCACAGTCGCCTTGGGGTATAGTTGACAATCATGACAATCATGAGCATGAGAATCGGCTCAGTACTCCTTGCCGGCGGACTGCTCGCCTCCGCCGTCCTTCGCGCGGAGAACACGCCGCCGAAAGCGTTGCTGGTGCTTTCCAAGAGCGACCACACACTCGCTATCGTCGATCCTTCGAGCCTGAAGGTTATCGCACGCATGCCTTCCGGACCCGATCCCCATGAAGTGGTCGCCTCTACCGACGGCAAGCTCGCGTTCATCTCGAACTATGGCGGCGGGGCGTATAACACTTTGACGGTGGTCGACCTGGTGGCGCAAAGGACTTTGCCTGTGGTGGACCTCGGGGCGCTGCGCGGACCTCACGGCCTGATGTTCGTAGGCGGCAAGGTCTGGTTCACGGCGGAAGCGGCTAAGGCGATCGGCAGCTACGACCCGGCCACCAAGACTATCGATTGGATACTGGGCACGGGTCAGAACCGAACGCACATGATATATGTCTTCGACGACCTCAAGAGACTGATCACTTCGAACGTCAGCTCTGCGACTATGACGATCGTCGAAAAAAGCAGCGGAGGCGGGCGTGGGCCTGGGCGCGGACCGGGGCCCGGCGGTCCGCCCGGTGCTCCGCCTGGGCAGCCGAATGGGCGTGGTCCCGGCGGCCCGCCTCCCGGAATGCAGAACGGTCCAGGCCGCGGCCCGATGGGTGCTCCGCAGGGAGATTGGGACGAGACTGTGGTCGCAGTGGGCCGCGGCGCCGAAGGGTTCG
Organism: Bryobacteraceae bacterium; assembly: GCA_049522755.1. Taxonomy (GTDB): domain Bacteria; phylum Acidobacteriota; class Terriglobia; order Bryobacterales; family Bryobacteraceae; genus PALSA-243. The sequence goes on from JBEKNN010000058.1 coordinate 9,101, forward strand.
ACGTTTCGCGCAATGGCAAGGAAATCTGGGCGGCGAACGCTCAGGACGGCACTATCTCCATTGTCGATATCGCCGGCAAAAAAGTGAGTCAGACGCTGGACGCGAACGTCATGGGGGCTAACCGCCTCAAATTCACGCCGGATGGAAAACTGGCGCTGGTCTCCACATTGAACGGCCCCGACCTGGCGATATTTGACGCGGCCACCCGGCGCGAAGTGAAGCGGGTCAAGATTGGCCGCGGCGCAGCCGGCATACAGATGCAGCCGGACGGCTCGCGCGCGTTTGTCGCCTGCACGCCCGACGACTACGTGGCCATCGTCGATCTGAAAACATTGCAAGTGACCGGCCACATCGACGCGGGCAAAGAGCCCGACGGCCTTGCCTGGGCGGTTCAACGCTGAGAGCGATTCGACGACGAAGCTATCGTTCCGGTTCCACCGCGGCGGAGGCGCTTCGAAGCGGCGGCTGTGGCTTCTTGGGCGCTCCCACATAAGCGTACGGATCTTCGGGCGGCTCCGGCTCGCGTTTTAACAAGCGTCTGATCTGATGCAGAAGTCGCTGGAGCCGGCTGTCCTGGGAATGGTCTGTCATGGCGCCCCCTCACCGACAAGCATAGCTCTGTTCCTAATGCGCCGCAGCTTCAACTCAAACAGGCAAGCCGCAATACTGTTCCCTTTACGGGTCCGGTTCGAAGCGCGTTCGCGCGAGTGTGAACGCTGCACGCATGTGCCCAGAGGTCGCCCAGTGCGCCACGATCTGGTCCGTCTGCACTAAGTGAAAAGTATCGAGGCAAGCCGAACTGGTGCGGGTTCTGGCGAAACGGATTCACCACCGCCGCGTTCGGGGTCCCGATGGAAAGCCCTTGCTCAACAGCAGTGACGAGGTCGTCAGCCGGTTCGGGACACCCTTTAATGCATCCGCCACGATCGCGCGCCCGATGCGATATCCCTGGCAACTTGGAGGACGGCCGGCAATTGGCCAACGATTCGCGATCCCGGACATTGGGGATGCCCGCCGTATTGTGCATGAAATCCAAGTCCGGAATTCAAAGGACCATAGAACGGCGAGTTAATAGGTACTTTGTTTACTTGCGGGCCGGAGATGGATGCTAAAAAATTAAGTTGCAAAGCAATACTGCTGTGAACCTGGTTCGCCCATGCGAGAATGTTCCCCATCATTTCTACTTGATCGTCAGTCAATTGGTCCCCTGGCATTCCGACGTTCTCGACATGTATCGCATGTGGATTTGACGCCCCTGCGCCCCAACAAATTAATTTCGTATCGGCAAATTGTTCGATTTGCCCGTTTTTTTCAATGCCGAAATGCGCACCGGCGTATTGTTCCTTCTCCGGCAAGGCTCTCCCATTTATTATCTTCGGATATGTTTCGAACCAACCCCTAGTGCTGGCATTGCTGGGGCCTTCCGATATGTGCGCAATTACAGTTGAATACAGGCGTCCATTCGATACACTGTCGTAAATGTACTTAAGATTCTGAGTGACAATGTTCTGTCTTGCCAGAAAGCAAATCGCCATAGGATCATCCTCCTCCAGCCGAAATGACGAGCTATCACCAGATGAGCGTTCGTCGGCCACCCACTGTCATAGTAAGTTTGCGGACTCGCGCATGGACTGACCCTACCACGTTTCTGGAAAATAGCCAAACATAATTCCCTTGACGTCCGGTAATTGCACAGGAATGCCTGAGAATAAACGAAGCGCGTCCACACGATTGTGAACGCTGCACGCACGAGTGCGTGCGCCACGATCTGACTCACCCACGGCCGATGAACGGCATCTTCGTAGCCATCACGGTCATGAAGAGAACGTTCGCGTCGAGCGGCAGACTCGCCATGTAGACAATCGCATCGGCGACATGCCGCACGTCCATGGTCGGCTCGGGCATTATTGCGCCGCTGGCTTGCGGAACGCCCGCGGCCATGCGCCCCGTCATTTCGGTTCCGGCATTGCCGATATCGATCTGGCCGCAGGCGATATCGAACGCGCGCCCATCGAGGGCGATCGATTTCGTCAGCCCCGTGATGGCGTGCTTGGTGGCCGTGTATGGGGCCGAGTTGACCCGCGGCGCATGCGCCGATATCGAGCCGTTGTTGATGATCCGCCCGCCCCGCGGCTGCTGGGCTTTCATCATCCGCATGGCGTGCTGCGCGCATAGAAACGCGCCGGTGAGGTTGACAGCGACCACAGCGCTCCACTGCTCATAGCTGATATCTTCCATCGGTACGCCTGGGGCGCCGATGCCGGCGTTGTTGAAGAGCAGATCGAGGCGTCCGAATGCGTCTTTTATGCCGGCGAACAGGGCGTCCACCGACTCGGGTTGGCCCACATCCGTTGGGATGGCCAGCATACGTCCGCCCTGCGGATTGGCGGACGCCGCGGTCGCCTCTAATCCGGCAGCGCGGCGGCCCGCCAGCGCGACGGAATATCCAGCCGCTTGCAGTCCAAGAGCGGCAGCCCGGCCGATGCCGCTGCCGGCGCCGGTGACCAAAGCGAATTTGCCATTAGCGGTCATGCCGCCCAGCTTAGCAGACCGTCACGTGTGGCGAAGCAAGCCGCCTGAAGGCGGCTGTTGGCAGGCGAAAGCGCCTGCCCCACATATAATGTAGAAACCCCAGAAGCCGCCTGACAGGCGGCTGCAGCCAGGATTGGCTGCCCCACTTATGCCTCCATGCCCATCTGCGTCAGCCTGTACCGCAGCGCATTCCTGGTCAGCCCCAGCAGGCGCGCCGCCTGGCTCTTGTTGCCGTCCGCACGCCGCAGCGCCTCGCGGATGATCTCCCGCTCGTATTGATCGAGCGTCATACCGTCGGGCAAAAAATGCGGCGCGTCACTCGGGCTTTGCGTCCGCGGGCGCGCGCTTTCCATCTTGATATCCGCCGCATCGAGCTCCGTTCCGGCGCACATCACCAAGCTGCGCTCGATCACATTTTCCAGCTCGCGCACGTTGCCCGGCCAACGGTAAGCCATCAGCTTTTCCATGGCGGCGTCGGTGATCGATTCCACGCGGCAGCGCGTCTCCGGCGCCAGCTTGTGGACGAAATGATTCGCCAGAAATGGAATGTCCACCTTCCGCTCGCGCAACGAGGGAATATCGATCGGCACCACGTTCAAACGATAGTAGAGATCTTCGCGAAAGGTACCCTGCTCGAGCGCCGCGCGCAGATCCTGATTGGTCGCGGCGATCACGCGCACGTCAATGTGCCTCGTCACGTTGCTGCCCAGGCGCTCGAATTCACGCTCCTGCAGGATGCGCAGCAGCTTCACCTGAATGCCGCCGGGCACGTCGCCGATTTCGTCCAGAAACACGGTGCCCGTATCGGCCTGTTCGAACTTGCCGGGCTTCGATGTATTGGCGCCGGTGAATGCGCCCTTTTCGTAGCCGAAAAGCTCGCTCTCCATCAGGTTCTCGGGGATCGCCGTGCAGTTGATCTTCACCAGCGGGCGGTCGCGCCGCGGCGAATGAAAATGAATGGCGCGCGCGATCAAATCCTTACCGACGCCGCTTTCGCCTGCCAGCAGAACTGTGGCGCGGGTGGGGGCCACGCGCTCGATCACCGCGAAGATTTCCTGCATGCCGGGGCTGCGTCCGATGATGTTGTCGAATTCGTAGCGCCGTCCCAGCTCTTCCTTCAACTCGCGATTCTCATCGCGCAGAGCCCGCACTTCGAGAGCTTTGTAGACCACCTGCATCAGGTGATCGAGTGAAAACGGCTTCAGCAGGAAATCCGTGGCGCCGGCCTTCATGGCTTCCACGGCGGTCTCCACGCTGCCATACGCGGTCATCATCACGACCGGCGTCTGCGCGTTCTGGCGGCGGATGAGCGAGAGGAACTTCAGGCCATCCATATTGGGAAGCTTGAGATCGGTCAACACCAGGTCGGCGCGGTCCACAATCTTCAAGCCCTCTTCGGCCATGGCGGCCTTATCCACATCGAAACCGGCCGAGGTGAGCTGCAGCTCGATCACGCGGCGGAGTTTCTCTTCGTCTTCGACGACCAGAATGCGTTTTTTCATGCGGCGGGTTGGGGGACGGCTGGGCGCATCGGCAGGAGCACCTGAAAGACGCTGCCTTTGCCGGGTTCGCTTTCCACCGCTATTTTACCGCCGTGCTCGTCGACGATCTTCGAGACGATGGCGAGGCCGAGCCCCACGCCTTGCGGCTTGGTGGTGAAGAACGGATTAAAAATCGCGCCGAGGTTCTTGGCATCGATACCGGAGCCGCGATCGATCACGGAAATTTCGGCCATGTCCGCCGCCATGCGCATCTTGACCGTCACGGCCCCGCCGGGAGCGGTGGCCTGCACCGCATTGAGGATCAGGTTGTAGAGCACGCGCTCCATCAGCTCGGCGTCGAAAGAGAAGGGCGGAATCTCGGGCGCGTAGTTCTTATAGATGGCGATGCCCGGATTTTCGCGCTCCACGTTGGCCACGGCGCGGTCGATGGTTTGCGTAAGGTCGGCCATATCGGGGCGGAGCTCGAGCGGCCGCGCGAAGTGCAGAAAACGGGTGATCAGCGAATTGGCGCGGTCCACTTCCGACGCGATGAAGCCGGCCACTTCGCGCGCCACGTCATTTTCGGCGCTGACGCTGCGGGTAAGCATTTCGGCCGAGCCGCGGATGGTCCCCAGTGGATTGCGTAGCTCGTGCGCGAGCCCGGCGGAGAGTTGTCCCAACGCGGCCAGACGGTCGGAACGGCGCACGGCCTCTTCCGCCTGCCGGATTTGAAGATTGGCTGACGAGAGTTGCTCGGCGGCGCGAAGGGATCGTTGGGTTTGGATGCGCAGCCCTTCGGCGAGCGCGTTGGCAAGCGTCCCCACCATCGCCAGAAAGACCACGCGGAGAACCAGTTCGCTCTTGTCGAAGGCGTCGAGTTGTTCGTAACAGTGCTGCTCAAACGGTCCGCGGCACCAATTGACGAAGAAATAGAAGGAAAGATAGGCGGCCGCGGCGACAATGGAAACGGCCAGTGTTCCGCCAACGCCAAGCGCCGTGGCGGCTGAAAGCACCGGCAGCGCCAGCAGCACCCAGTAAGAGCTCTGCAGGATGCCGGTATATCCGATCAGGAGATACACCAGCAACAGTTTCAGGGCGATCCAGAAGATGCGGCTCCTGGTGGTAGAGATCGCCGGGATCTTCGATTCGAGCACCTGAACTACGGCCAGCGCCACCAGCATGGAAACTTCGGGCTCATCGCGCGTCTGGCTGACTGCGATGAGAACTGCGAAAACCGCAATCCAGATGAAATCCTGCAATCTGACGAAGCGTGCAAGCGGTCGGTCGGACACGCGGCTATTATCCCTGACGGGATTATGCCACAATGTGAAATATAGTCTCATGCCCAACCCTAGCGCGCTCCATCGGGACCGAATTGTGCGTCCGGATGCGCAAACCGTCAATGATCCACAGGACACCGCCCCTGTGCCGTCTGAAGAGTCGTTCGGCGACATTCTTACTGAATACGAACAGTCTCACTCGCACAAGCCCGACAAGCGAGAGAGCGGTCTCGAAGGAACTGTAGTCGCGGTCACCGCCGATTCGGTCTTCATCGATATCGGGTACAAGATCGAAGGCATCGTTCCTCTGGCGGAATTCGTTAACGCCGGCGAGACCGTGAAGCGCGGCGACAAACTGCCGGTTTCCATCAAGGGGCGCGGGCCTGAGGGCTACTACGAGCTGTCGCGCATCAAGGTGGAACGGCCGAAGGACTGGTCTTCGCTGGAGAAGGCATTTGCGGATAAGGTGGCTATCGCCGGCACTGTCGCGGCGGTGGTGAAGGGCGGGCTGAGCGTGGACGTGGGCGTGCGCGCGTTCATGCCCGCCTCGCGCAGCGGCGCCAAGGATGCGGCGGAGATGGAAAAGCTGATCGGCCAGGAGATCCGCTGCCGCATTATCAAGCTGGACGTGGCCGATGAAGACGTGGTGGTGGATCGCCGCGCCGTGCTGGAAGAGGAAGAGCGCTCGACGAAAGAGAAACGCTACTCCGAGGTGACGGAAGGCGAGACGGTTCACGGCACGGTGCGCAGTTTGACGGATTTCGGCGCGTTCGTGGATATCGGCGGCGTGGACGGCCTGTTGCACGTGGCCGATATTTCCTGGGCGCGAGTGAACAAGCCGGCCGACGTATTGAAGGTTGGCGATGCGGTGGAAGCCAAGGTGCTGAAGGTGGACGCGGCCAAGAAGCGGATTTCGCTTGGCATGAAGCAGCTTCAACCGCATCCATGGGATTTGGCGAGCGAGAAGTATAAAGTGGGCGAGCGCGTAACGGGCTCGGTGACGCGCGTGGCCGATTTCGGAGCCTTCGTGGAGCTGGAAAAGGGAGTCGAGGGACTGATTCACCTATCCGAAATGTCGTGGTCGAAGAAGGCCCGGCGTCCGGCGGACGTCGTGAAGGCGGGCGACCAGGTGGAAGTGGTGATTCTGGGCGTGAACCAGGCGGACCGGCGGATTTCGCTGGGGTTGAAGCAGGCGCTGGGCGATCCGTGGGCCGATGCGGCGCAGAAGTATCCCGTGGGCTCGGTGGTGGAAGGCCCGGTCGCCAAGATGGAAAAGTTCGGCGTGTTCGTGCAGATTGCCGAGGGTGTGGACGGCATGATCCACATCGGCGATATCAGCGCGGAGAAACGCATCAACCATCCGCAGGAGGTGCTCAAGACGGGCCAGGTAGTTAAGGCCCAGGTGCTTGAGATCGATACGGAAAAGCGGCGGATTCGCCTGGGCATGAAGCAACTGGTGCCCACCAGTCTCGACGAGTTCATCGCCGAGCATAAGGAAGGCGACGTGGTGACGGGCCGCATGACCGATGTTTCGAGCGGCCGGGCTAAGGTGGAGTTGGGCGACGGCATCCACGCCACGTGCCGCCTGACTGCGGATGCCTCGAAGCCGGCGGAGCAACGGCAGGATTCGAAGGTGGATCTTTCGTCGCTCACCTCCATGTTGGAAGCCAAGTGGAAGGGTGGGGAAGGCGGCGGAGAGTCGAAGGCGGAGAAGCCGCGGGCGGGTCAGGTGCGGAGCTTTCGGATTGTGAAGCTGGATGCGGCGGCTAAGAAGATCGAATTGGAATTGGGGTAGGAGCCGACGGGTTCGGTAGGCATCGAGCCGCACTGCCGCCTCTGGCCACCTATGGCTCGTGAGAGTCTTCACAAAGACTACGCGCGATTCCGGGCATAGCCGGCCTCTGGTTCTTCGGCCCATGATAGGATAAGTCCAATTGGAGGCCGACAGATGGCTAACTGCTCCAGACGCAATTTCCTGAAGACCGGACTCGCCGCGGGCGTGCTCGCGGGGACCGGAAGCTTGCCGATGCGGGCGGCCCGTGGCACGGCTACGGATTGGGTGACGCTTGGCAAATCCGGCGTCAAGGTAACGCGGCTCGCGTTCGGCACCGGGACCATCAGCGGGAAAACGCAGCGCGACCTGGGGCAGGACCAGTTCACCAGGCTGGTGCGCCACGCGTACGACCGGGGCATTCGCTTCTTCGAGACCTCGGAGACTTACGGCGAGATGCACCGGATGCTGGGCGTGGCGCTGAAGGGCATTCCGCGCGATTCGTACCGGCTGATGTCTAAGGTGACGACGCGCGAAGGGGTCGATCCGCAGGCAAAGATCGATGAGCTGCGCAAGCTGGCGAATACCGATTACTTCGACATTATGCTGATGCATTATCAGCACGTGGCCACTTGGCCGACGGACACTGTGCGGTGGCAGGAAGGGATTCTGCAAGCACAGTCGAAAAAGATTGTGGTGGGGCACGGTGCGTCAGTGCACGGGCTGCCGGCGTTGCGCCGGTTTCCGGGAAACCAGTGGTTGGATATCGCTATGATCCGGATGAACCACAAGGGCACGAAGATGGACGCCGAAGATTTCAACACGAACGGGGCCGGGGACGTGAGCGAGGTGGTTACGCACGTGAAGCAAGTCCACGCGCAAGGCATGGGCGTGATCAGCATGAAGCTAGTGGGGGAAGGCGCCTTCACGAGCCGCGAGGACCGGCAGGCGGCGATGAAGTTTGCGTTCAATAATGCGGGCGTGGATGCCGTGACGGTCGGCTACAAGAGTACGGCCGAAGTGGACGAAGCGATTGAGAATTTGAATCAGGCGCTGGCTGTTTAGAAGCGAAGAGCGTTCACACGAGTGTGAACGCTGCACGCATTAGTGCGTGCTCCACGATTTGGTCTACTGCACTTGGGCCAACCTGCGGCTACTTCAAGAACTTCAGCAGCGGTGGATAGAACACGTCCGGCGCTTCCAGGTGCGGCACGTGTCCCAGGTTTGGCAGAATTACCAGCTCCGCGCCTGGAATGGTATCCGCGACGTGCTTCGCCAGTTTCGGAAAATCCGCCCCGTCTTTCTCGCCGCCGATCACGAGAGTCTTCACCTTGATTTTCGCCCAGTCGTATACCACCGGGTCGAGATACAGCATCTGCTGATAGATGGACCGCACCATGGCGAGGCGCGGCCAGTCGCCGCTCAGCGTGGGCGCGTAGAGAATCCGCACATACCGTTCATACTCCGGCTTCCACGCGCCGGGCGACGGGAAATAGCGCCGGATGTTGGCATAGAATCCCTGCCAGCGCTGATCGTTGGTCTGCGCCATAGCGGCTTTGTAGGCATCGTCCGCGCTGCGCCAGGGACGCTCGTAGCGGATGTCGGTCAGCCCGATCGGATCGTAGATTACCGCCCGCTCGGTGATGTCGGGAAACGACGCGGCGAACCGCGCGGCCAGCATCCCACCCATGGAGTGTCCCACGATGGTGACCTTGGCGATCTGCAGCGACTCCAGAAGGCGGCGGCTGTTCAGCGCCATGTCGTGAAAATTGTAGGGAATGATGGGCTTCGACGATCGCCCGAAGCCGATCTGGTCGGGCACGACCACGCGGAAGCCCTGCTGGCGCAAAACCTCGATGGGCCCCGCGAAATAGAAGCCGCCGAAATTCATTCCGTGGAACAGCACCACGGTGCGCCCGTTCGGCGGTCCCGCGGGCGGCACGTCCATGTAGGCCATACGGACGTCCTGGCCGTAGAGCGTCAACGGCAGGTAGGAAACCGGGTACGGATACGCAATATCCTCGTAGGTGATGCTGCCGGGCTTGACGTCCGCGGGCGCCTTGGGCGGCGCATCGCTCTGGGCGAAAAGCGATAGGGCGAGGCATAGAAGCAGTGAGACGGCCCGCATGGGAAAAACCTCCGTGCTCATAGTATGCAACAGCGATTAGGGGCGGCAGCTCACTTAAAGGGGGAGCCGGGAATTCCTCTGGCGCCATATTCAGAAGCGCTTGGCGGAGAGGGCGCGCTTCTGCGGATGCCGATATGGCCAGCCGCGGGCTGATCCTGAAGATTCTGTCTATCGCTTAATGCTCTTACAATCTGGTCCGTCCGAGCGACTGAACCGAGCTGTGCGCACAAACCGACTGCGCGCTCGGCGCGACAGAAGCGGCGTCGATGGCAGCTTTAGCTTCAAATGCCTTACGCGCATTATCGAACATAAGGAGAGGTTATCTAGGTTATCTAGGGCTATTCGTTGACCGGCGGATGAACCGCTGATAGAGTGAGAACGGTACCCGCACTGCCCAAAGGAGAGGCGGCTCATGACCGGAATCCAGTTCGTGACCGATGAAAAGGGCCGCAAGGTGGCCGTTCAAATCGATTTGAAAAAATACGGCGCGAGATTAGAGGATTTTTGGGACGGACTGATTTCCGAGTCGCGTCGCAACGAAAAGGGGATACCGATTGAGAAGATCAAAACGGACCTCTCAAGGCGCGGCCGGATCCGTGGGTGAGTATTCCGTTGAGGTAAAGCCGCCCGCGCGGAAGGAACTCGAAGCCCTGTCGGACAATGCGCTGGCCCGCGTCGTCAAGAAGATCGAGGCTTTGGGCCATGCACCACGGCCCACTGGATGTAAGAAGCTCAAGGGCTACAAAGATCAGTGGCGCGTACGGGTCGGTGACTGGCGAGTGGTCTATATCATCGACGACATAGCAAAGCTTGTGAGCGTCACGCGGATTGCTCATCGGCGCGAGGTTTACGAACGATGACCGCAGGCGATGCGCTCGTCCCAATCGACAACGACGCTGCCAGGCCGGCGCTCATCGCCGGAGCGGGGGATCGCGCTGCCATACGCTTCCTTCCGCGGGCGCGCCTTGGGCGGCCATCGCTCTGGGCGAAGAGCGATCCGGCGAAGCGCAGAAGCAAAAAAACTTCCGTGCTCATAGTATGCAACGGCGATTGGGGGCGGTGGCAGCTCACTTTAAAGGGGAGCCGGAAATTCTTCTGGCGCCATATTCAGGAGCGCTTGGCGGAGAGGGCGCTTCTGCGGGTGCCGATATGACCAGGCGCAGGCTGATCCTGAAGATTCTGTCTATCGCTTAATGCTCTTACAATCTGGCTTCCTTGACACAGACACCAAGCAGTGTGCTATTTTTTTAGCAATATGACTAAGAAGAGCGGTGCTTTCTGCGGCCCCGGTTTTCGCCCGGTCCGCTTCGCTGTACTCTTGTTCGCGGTTTTCTGCTGGCCCGGGAGAGCGCAAGTAGCAGCCACCTCCCCTGTCCAGTCGCTTTTGAAGGAAGGCGACCGCGCATTTGCAAAAGGAGACTATGACGCCGCGCGACGTTCATTTGAGAAGGCTCTGCAAATCGCGCAGCAATTGCCAGCCGATTCGCCAATTCGCTATGACGTGCTGAAGCGTCTTACTTCAACCAGCGCAGCATCTGGGAAATTCGCCGATGCCGAACGGTTTCTGACGCAAGCGGTGGAGTGGCGCGAATCCAACGTCGGCGCGAATGACCCAAAGATCACCGACGACTTACTGCTTTCGGTAAGCCTTAACATGAGAACGGGGGAGTTTGACCGCGCGCTTGCCACAGCGCAGCGTGTTCAGGCCATGCACGTCGAAGCATTGACGTCAGAGAGCATACCGGTTGCGGACGATCTTGTTCGTATTGGTCAAATTTATCTAGCGGAAAAGAAACCCAACGACGCGCTGCGCTCTCTGGCAACAGCGATAGGCGTCCGGATAAGGCTCGTGGGTTCGCTCGACCCTGGGCTGCTCCCTGCTCTGGACGAGATCAATGTAGCTTAGAGAGCAATCGCCGGCGGAGACAACCGCGGCTTGTGTCCCGGCTGTGAGGGAGGCTACCAGCAAGCTCTTGCCATTCGCGAAACGCTTTACGGCGCGAACAGCAACGAACTGATCTCCACCATCGAAAGCCTTGCCGACGTTTACTCCAGCGAAGGGATGTTGTCGGCCGCTGAACCTCTCTACCTTCGTTTGCTGGCACTCTGGGAAAGCCTCGTAGGGAAAGACCACCCCATGGTAGCGGTAACACTCGACAAGTTGGTGGTGTTTTATAACAAGGAGGGGGACCTGGAGAAGGCGCGAGCCGCCTTGGCGCGGTCGGTGGCCATTCGGGCGCGTTTCCTCGCGGTGGGCTTGTCGCATCAGGCGGCTGACGCAATTGCACAAAACCGTCAGGAGCAGGCAAAGGCATTGTACGACCGGGCTCTTGCAGCCCTCGGCGCACCCGACCTCGAAAACAAAGAGCTAGTCACGCAGATCAGGGAAGCTTTAGGAAAACTCCAAAGCCCACCTCCAAAATAATTGCACCTGTGCGAGGCAGGATTCTTGACCCTAACATTTGAAACATGTCAGCCCCGCGATTGGCGGGCGTTCCGGCGACGTGTCAAAACTACCCCCTTGCGATACACCTCACGGACCAGAGAGGCTCAAGTAGGCGCAAGCCTAAACCCGGCAGGATCTTATTCCTCAGCGGACCTCGGCGATAGCAACCGCGCCCGCCGCGGCATGGGGTACATGCGCATCGTTGGGGTATTGCTCCAGCGCGACCCGGAACGCCCGCTCGCTCAAGCGCGGTTTGTTGGCCTTCAGTGCGGCGCGTCCCCATGGCTCGGCCACCGGGCGCGGGTAGTATGGCGGCTCGGTGTAGATCAGATGCCGCTCCGCTTTGCTGGCCTGCTCGAATAGCTTGAGAGCGCGGTCCGTGTGGCCGGCGGCCAGCTCGAGGTGCGCCTGCATCTCTTGCCGCGCCACCTCCAACTCCGCGGGGTTCGCGCGATGCGTGCGCCCGCGGTAATCCGCCAGTGAGTCATCGAACTTCGCCGCCTCGCCGCGCGCCTTGGCGGCATCGCCCCGGTTGGCATACGCCAGCGCTCGCGCCCAGTGGCGCCAGGCCTCCTGCCGCGGGTGGGCCAAGACGGGCAGCATGTCGCCGGCCAGAATTGCGTCCCATTTCTCGAACTGGACTAAGGTGCGCAGCACGGCGAACCAGCCCTGAGCGGTGGCCGTGCTCACTCCATCCGCGGCGGCCTGCTGCGCGGGATTTTCCTTGAACTGAAGCAATTCGTTGGCGGCTGCAACGGCGTCGTCATACCGGCCTTCAAAGGAATAGGCGGTGGCGAGGTAGTGGACGTTGTGCCCGTGGTGGCCATTGCCATAGAGCTTGTCCTGCGCCATCCACATGCGCTCATTCACGGCGGCGGCGGCGAACGATTGCACGGCATCGCTCCAACGGCCGGTCTGCGAGTAAATATGCCCCGGCATATGGAGCGCGTGCGGAATGTTGGGGACCAGCTGTGCGTATTTCTCGCAGCTCGGCCACGCATCCCTGGCAAACGTCGAGCCTTCGAAAGCGTGGATGATGTAATGGTGCACGCCCGGATGGTCCGGCGCTTTAGGCAACAGCGCGCGCAGGATCGCGACGGCCTCCATGCTGGCTGGCGCCACCGGTTTCTTGTCCGGCTGGGTGAACCCGCGCATGATCATCAAGGCCAAATCGAGCTCGGCTTCCACTTCGCCCGGATGCGCGGCCAGTAATGCGCGCAGGCCCTTCACGAAAGCCTCCTCGGGATCTTTAGCCGCGGGGTCGCGGCGCGCGGCGATGGCGGCTATGTACAGCTTTTCGAGATCCGTGGCTTTGCCAGGCGACTGACTCAGCTCCACCGCCTTCACGGCCGCGGCGCGGGCGCGCGAGGTAGCGGGAGCCACTTGCTTGCCGAAGAAAGCGTCGAGCGTATCGATCTGGAATCGCGGACGCCAATCGCCGGCGGCCACCATGGCGATGCCCCAATACGGCATGGGCGCGGACGGGTCCAGCGCGGCGGCTTGCAAGAAGCTGCGCTCCGCCTCGCGCGCCCAGAACGAATGCATCTGAGCCACGCCCTGGTCGAAGAATCGCTGCGCGTCGGCGCTGGATGTGGTGATGGGCAGATGGACGGTTCCCATACCATCCAAAATCCTGGCGGGCAGTGTAGGGGCCAGCGCGCTGGGCGGCGGAACACAGTTGTCAGCGCTCTTCGGCTGCTGGGCGGTTGCAGTCAAGGCGGCGACCGATAACAGAGTGAGCGGCAGAGTCAGTTTCACGGATGATTCTCCAGTTGGCGCGCAATTAAGTGCGCCAGTTGATCGGGGCGATAGTTGGAGCCTTCGACCAGAGCGGCCAGCCGTCCATCGCGCCCGAAGATGGCGGTGGTGGAATTGTGGCCGATAGAGCCTTCGTCGGCCCAATAGATTTCGCCAAGCGCGGACGCCAGGGGAGCTACGCCTCCGGTGAGGAAGAGCCATCCCGGACCAGCGCCCCAGCGGCGCGCGTATGCGGCGAGAACCGCGGGCGTATCAAAATCCGGATCGACCGTCACGGAAAGCAGCACAAGATCTTCGCCGGCGGGGTCGCGAAACCGGCGCTGCAGCATGGCGAAGTTGGCGGAAAGGCGCGGGCAGACATCCGGCAGCGGGCAGCGCGTATAGATGAAATCGATCGCCACTACTTTGCCATGCAGATCGGCGGTGCGGACGGTGCGGCCGTTCTGGTCCGTGAGCCCGAAATCCGGAAGCCCGGCGCCGATGGCGAGTTTCTCTTTGGGCGCGGGGAGGGTAGCGTCGGGCGCGCCGCTGAGGCGAATGTTGCGGGCCACCGCTTCCGCCTTCGTCACGGAAAGATCAAACTGGATGCGGGCGCCGGGATGCAGGGCGGTAAGCTCCGCGGCGCTTTCCGCGCGAAACGGCATCAGCATCGCCGGCATGTAGCGGGCGATCTCCCGATGGGAAACGAGCATGGTGCGCGCCGGCGGATCTATAGCCACTACGATTCCGTCTACGGCGTAGGTTTTTGCCGCCAGCGGCAATGTGAGGAGGGCGAGCGTGGCAAGACGGTACGGCATTCGGCTGGAGTTATAAGGGATTTGCATTTGGCTATCCCGAGTTAACTGAGACTATAGCAAAGGCGGGGTCAGTGCTGAGGGTTTCGCACAAACTGTAGGGCGGCCCCCCTGGTCCGCGGCCGGCCCCCCTGGTCCGCGGCCGGCCCCCCTGGTCCGCGGCCGGCCCCCCTGGTCCGCGGCCGGCCCCCCGGTCGGTCTTTCAGGGATCGCGTCGGACTGATTTTGTGGAGCGAAGAGCGGGTCCAGGGGGACCCGCGCGGACCAGTGCGCCGACCAGGGGTCCGCCCTACTAACTTGTGCACAAGCGTTCATAATAGATTTGTGCCGCCATTGACTTTTTCTAAAGCCCGCGAAGTGGTGATCCAGAGCGTTCGCGCGGCGCGCCGGTTTCCGGGCATCGAAACAGCCGACCTTCTGGGCGCCGCGGGACGCGTGCTGGCGGAAGATATCAGGGCCGACCGCGATGCGCCGCCTTCATCGCGCTCCGTCCGCGATGGGTTTGCTATCCGCGCGGCCGAAGCGCCGGGCGAATTCCAAATCGTCGGCGAAGTGCGCGCGGGAAGCCGGTTCGAGGGCGCCGTCGAGTGGCGGCAGGCGGTGGAAGTTATGACTGGCGCGCCCATTCCGGAGGGCGCCGACTCGGTCGTGATGGTGGAGCACGTTGAGCGCGCCGGCAACCGCTTGACGGTGGACAAGCCGGTGGAGCCGCAGCAGTTCATCAATCCGATGGGCTGCGAAGCTGCGGCGAAGGAAGTAGTGCTGCGCGCGGGCAAGCGCCTCGACTATTCCGATATTGCGATGCTGGCGGCGTTCGGCCATCGGCGCGTCCAGGTTTATCGCAAGCTCACTGTGGCGATTGTCGCCACGGGCGACGAAATCGTCGATGTGGAATCGACGCCGGCCGACTATCAGATTCGCAACTCCAACGCCTATTCGCTGGCGGCGCAGGTGCTGCGCGCCGGCGCGAAGCCCTCCCTGCTGCCGGTGGCGCGCGACACGGCGGAAGAGACGCGGGAGATGATCGAGCGCGGCCTGGCGGCCGACCTGCTGCTGCTTTCTGGCGGAGTTTCGGCGGGCAAGTACGATGTGGTGGAAGGCGCGCTGGCCGGGCTGAGCGCCGAGTTCTACTTCGACCGGGTGCTGATTCAGCCCGGGCAGCCGGTGGTCTTCGGACGAGCGCGGGACAAGTTTTTCTTCGGGCTGCCGGGGAATCCATCTTCTACCATGGTGACTTTCGAAATCTTCGCGCGCGCGGCGCTTGAGCTGCTGTCGGGGCAAGACGAGGTATCGCTGCACATGCCGTTCGCGACGCTGACGCGCGAGTTCCGGCACCGCGCGGGCATCACGCGCTTTCTTCCGGCGCGCCTGAGCGAAGATGGCGCGTCGGTCACGCCTGTGGCGTGGCACGGCTCCGGCGACATTCCGGCGATGACGCGCGCCAATGCGTACCTGGTGGCCGATCCGGAATGCCCGGTCTACGAATCCGGGGCGCCGATCAGAGTGTTATCCAAGTGAAGAAACTCTCGCATTACGATTCGGCGGGCAGCGCGCGCATGGTGGATGTCTCCGCCAAAGCGGACACCAAGCGCACGGCTCGCGCTCACGCCTTTGTGCGCATAGCGCCGCGCGTGCTGAAAGAGCTGCCGCGGAACCCCAAGGGCGATCCGCTGGAAATTGCGCGGATCGCCGGCATTTGCGCCGCGAAGCGCACTTCGGAGCTGATCCCGCTGTGCCATCCGCTGATGCTTTCGCATGCCGACGTGGAGGTGACGGTGGAAAAGAACGGCGTGCGCATCGCCGCTACCGCGTCCACCACCGGACAGACAGGCGTCGAAATGGAGGCGCTGACGGCCGCGGCTGTCGCCGCGCTGACGATTTACGACATGACGAAGGCGCTCGACAAATCCATCGAGATTCAGGATGTCTACCTGCTGGAAAAGACCGGAGGAAAAAGCGGCGAATTCCGCCGCAAGGGGGAATCATGACCAACGCGGCCGTTTTGACCATCAGCGATTCCGTCGCCGCGGGCACGCGCACGGACCGCTCCGGCCCCGCCGTGCGGGAACGTTTGGAACAACTGGGCTGGAGCGTGCCAGTGCTGGAAGTGATTCCCGACGAAATGGATCAGATTAGCGCGCGCCTGGCCAAACTGGCGGATGGGGGACGGGTATCCGCCATCTTCACTACCGGCGGCACGGGCGTGGCGCCGCGCGATATCACACCGGAGGCCACGCGCGCGGTGCTCGACCGCGAAATTCCGGGGATTGGCGAGCTGATGCGGGCGCGCGGGCTGGCGTCAACGCCCTTGGCAGCGCTTTCGCGGTCGCTGGCGGGAACGCGTGGGACCGTACTCATCGTGAATCTGCCCGGCTCGCCGAAGGGCGCGGTGGAGTCGTTGGATGCTATCGTAGAATTGGCGCCGCACGTGCTGGAACTGCTCCGAGGGCGGACCGAGCACGCCGCCAGGGACTAGCCATGATCCGACTACATACTGTTACGCGTCCAATTACCGTCACCCTTTTGTTTACAGTTACCCTTCTGTGCGGTTTGCTTCTCGCGCAACAACAGCAGCCACCCCAACAGCAGCCGGCGCAACCACCGCCCGCGGATGGGGACACTGCCAGATTCAGCGTACTGACGAATGCCGTGCAGACGCCGGTGTGGGTCTACGACAGGAAGGGCAACTATGTCGACGGCCTGACTCAGGAGAAATTTCGAATTTTCGATAATGGCAGGGAACAAAACATCACGGGCGTGGACGTGGCCTTTGCGCCGATTTCGATGGTGATTTGCGTCCAGGCTAACGCCAACGTGGAGAAGATGCTGCCGGCCATCAATAAGATTGGCAACCTGATTCAGCCGCACATTCTGGGCGACGCGGGCGAGGCGGCGGTGATCGCGTACGATTCGCGGGTTCGCACGCTGCAGGAATTCACCCACGATGGCGACAAGATCACAGCCGCTGTGAAGAAGATCAACCCCTACGGGGGCAGCACAAACCAACACATGGTAGACGCGGTGTCGGAAGCTACACACCTGTTGCAAAAGCAGAGGAGGGACTACCGCCGCGTGATTCTGCTGATCGGCGAGAGACGGGATTTGGGCAGCGAGGTTCGCGGAAGGGAAGCGCTGATCGAGATGCAGTTATCGAACGTGACCTTCTATTCGATCAACATGTCGCAACTCATCGAGAAGCTCACCGCGCCGGCTCCCGATCCGCGACCCGACGTTATACCGCCTGCCGCGATGCCGATGCCTTCCAATACCCCGGCCACGCCGACCACCGTCATGCAGACTTATGGCACGCAAGGCGATAGCGCGCAGTTCATGCCGCTGCTGATCGAGATTTATCGCGACGCCAAGGCTATCTTCAAAGCCAACACGGTGGATGTGTTCGCCAAAGGAACCGGCGGCGAAGAGTTCAGTTACATTCGCGGCCGCGGGCTGGAACAAGCCATTGAGGACATGGGCGAAGTGCTGCATACGCAGTACACGATTACCTATACGCCGAACAATGCGGACGAGCCCGGATTCCACCCTATTGCGGTGGACGTGTTAGATCCACAAGCGCACAGCGTACGATCCCGGCCGGGGTATTGGCTGGGAGCGAAATAGCAAAGTGGGACAGACGCTTTCGTCTGTCAACCCCGCGCGGTGTGGTGGGGAGCCTCGCAGAGCAGTAACAGTTTCACTCGCTACTCCAGCTTCCTCACTACTCAATGGTGAATGGCTGCTTGAGCTCGCAGGTCTGCTTGCCGATAGCGTCCTTGGCCTGCACCATGAGTTGATATTGCCCGGGCTTGATCCGGGCCTGGATTTCGATTCCCATCTCGGCCTGGATGTAGGGCTTCGGATAGAAGGAATCCTCCTGCTCGCCAGCCGGCTCAGGCTGGGTCCATAGCGTCTTGCCATCTGGGCCGAGCACCGAGGTAACGTAGCTGACATCCACCTTGTTGCCGGGGCCGGCGCGGAAACCCACGATGGCGAACCTGGCCCACAAGTGATCGCCGGCGCGGTAGGCGGCGCGCTCGGCGGGACGAGTGTCCTCCTCATTGCGCAGGAAGCGGAACGCGCGCACCGCCAGGGCTTCGGAAGGCTGAACATCGTCGTGACTGCGGACTTTGAACGACACAGTGAGGTCGGCCGAGGTCTTCGTCACCAGGTCCTCCACCTTGGCAACAATCTTGTATTCGCCCGAAAAGAGCAGCGACGGCAGGGAAATAGCCGCGTCGATCTTGGGCAGCCATTCCTTATCCTGAGCGGTCACTTCGGCGCTCAGATTCTCCTTCGAAATTTCGGCGACGGGCACGTCCCGCGCGTCGAAGGCCTGCACGGAGTAAGCCAGATGAACCTGCTGTCCCTTATCCTGCGTATAGCCGGAGACGCGGCATGTAAAATACACGACCTGTCCGGGCCGGTATTCGAAGGTCACAGGGTTGGGCGGGCCGCCATCGATGTCGCTCACGGCGGTTTGGACGAGGTGCAGCGCGGGCGCGGCGTAGACGACCGCGGACGCAAAGACGGTCAACAGAACTCGCGTCATACCCATAGTCTACTCCGCGGCGCGCGCGGGGGCCGAGGCGCGCGCCTGGATGCCGAATTCAGGAGTTCTATGGATTTACTTTCCGCTAAGAGTTGACGGAACGGAGTTAGCTCTCAATACTTCGAAGCGCGTTCACACGAGTGTGAACGCTGCACGCATGAGTGCGTGCGCCACGATTTCAGTCAGGCACGCCTACTGCGAGGCGCCGATCGCCTGATCGAGGTCCCAGATGAGATCGTCCACATCCTCGATCCCAACCGAAATCCGTACCAGGTCTTTACTCACGCCGGCATCCAGTTGCTGCTCGTCGCTCAACTGTTGATGCGTAGTCGAGGCCGGATGAATAATCAGGCTCTTGGCGTCGCCCAGATTCGCCAGATGCGAGAAGATCTTCACGCTGTCGATCAGCTTCTTGCCCGCTTCCAGGCCGCCTTTGATGCCGAAAGTCACAATCGACCCCTGCCCCTTCGGTAGATATTTCTGCGACAGCGCGTAATAGGGGCTCGACTTCAATCCCGGATATTTCACCCATGTAACCGCCGGATTCTGGCTCAGCCATTCCGCCACCGCCAGCGCGTTGCGGCTGTGCTGCTCCATGCGGAACGGCAGCGTCTCAATGCCCTGGATGAACAGGAACGAATTGAACGGGCTGATGCACGGGCCGAAATCGCGCAAGCCCTCGACGCGCACCTTGATCATGTACCCCAGCGCGCCGAAAACTTCGCTGAACACCATGCCGTGATAACCGGGACTGGGCTTGGTGATGGCGGGGTATTTGTCGGTCCACTGGAACTTGCCGCTGTCGATAATGATGCCGCCGATGGACGTGCCGTGGCCGCCCAGGAACTTGGTCGCGGAATGCACGATGATGTCCGCGCCGTGCTCGAACGGACGGCAGAGATAGGGCGACGCCATGGTGTTGTCGATGACCAGCGGCACGCCGGCTTCGTGCGCGATGGCGGCCACCTTTTCGATATCGAGAACGTTCATGCGCGGGTTGGCGATGGTCTCGCCGTAGATGGCGCGCGTCCGGGGAGTGATTGCCTTGCGGAAGTTTTCCGGGTCGTCGGGCTCCACGAACTTCACGTCGATGCCCAGGCGCCGGAAGCTGACGTCGAACTGGGTGTAGGTGCCGCCGTAGAGCGTGCTGGCCGAGATAATCTCGTCGCCTATTCCGGCAAGGCTGGTGAGGGCGAGAAACTGCGCCGCCTGTCCGCTGGAGGTGGCCAGCGCCGCAATGCCGCCTTCGAGCGACGCCACGCGCTGCTCAAACACGTCGGTGGTGGGGTTCATGATGCGGCTGTAAATATTGCCGAATTGCTGCAAGCCGAACAGCGCCGCGGCATGCGCGGAGTTGTCGAAAGTAAAAGATGTGGTTTGATAGATCGGTACGGCTCGCGCGTGGCTGGCGGCATCCGGAGTGTGGCCGGCGTGCAGGCAGCGGGTGGCGAAACCTAAGGAGCGTTCGGGTGCGTTGTTGTCAGCCATAAGGTAGAGGATAACAGGCAAAGGCATGTTGACGGCAGTAACCAGAGAAGTGAGCCCGGCGATGAACCGGTGCGAGCTGTCGTACCTGGAGCGCGTGGAGATCCAGATCGACAGAGCGGCGGAACAGCACCGGCAATATGAGGAGTGTTTGCGGGCCATGGGCGCCGAGGTGATCTCGCTGGCGGCCGAGCCGGAGCTGCCCGATTCGGTATTCGTCGAGGACCCGGCGGTGGTGGTGGACGAAGTGGCCATTCTCACCCGGCCGGGCGCGGAATCGCGGCGCAGGGAAGGCGAGAGCCTGGCGAAGACGCTGGCGCGATTCCGTCCGCTGCGCTGGATGCAGGCGCCGGCAACGCTCGAAGGCGGCGACGTAATGCGGGTGGAAAAGACGCTCTACGTGGGCGCGTCGGCGCGCACCAATGCCGCCGGCATGGCGCAACTGGCGGCGGAGCTGAGACCATACGGCTATGCAGTGAAGGCGGTAGAAGTGCGCGGCTGCCTGCACCTGAAGAGCGGCTGCTGCTATTTGGGCGAGGGAACGGTACTGGCGAACCGCGAGTGGGTGGATACTGAGGCGTTGGCGGGGTTGCGGATAGTGGATGTGGCGCCGGACGAACCGTGGGCCGCGAATGTACTCACTATCGGCGGGGTTGCGCTGATGCCCGCAGGCTTCCCGGCGACGGCGGAGATCGTAGAGCGCTTAGGCTGGAAGGTTAAGACTATCGATATCTCAGAGCTGAGAAAAGCGGAAGCTGGAGTGACTTGCTCCAGTTTGGTGTTCGTGTAACCGTGGAGTACTCCCATGGTTCTGGGACTGCCCGCTCCATGCACTTGAGTGAGTTTCACAAGGGAAGAACGATGAACAATCCAGCCGGAATCGCGATGTTCGTGCTTCTACTAAGCCACAATATGAACGCCCAGACGCCGGTTTCAGGCGCTTCGGCGGCCGACCAGTGCTCAAACGAGGTTTTGAACCTGAGTCTTAAGGCCGTCAAGACTCCCGGCCCGCTCCACAGAATGTCAGATCCCGAGCCCGTCCCGGTTTGGGATGGGTTGATTGAAATTAAGCTTAAGAATGTCTCGACTCTCGTTGTCCATCTGGAAGAACTTGCAACGGACTGGGAGTACGAAGTGATCGTCCTGGACGCCTCAGGAATAATGGCGGCCATGACGGACTATGGAAAGAAATTGCCCCCTGGAAAAGTCCCGACTGGAGGGCAGTACATAGGGCCTATCGCTTCGGTCGCCCTGCCGCCTGCGAGTGAACTAACCGTTCAGATGTATGTATCAAGGATTTACAAAATCGAGCCTGGGCAGGCCTACACGGTCACACTTAGGCGCGAAGAGGGCCTCCCGAAGGTCGACCAGGTTGGCAAAGCCGTGAAGCGTCCCGGATTGAGTTGTTCGTTGGCGATTCCTGCCGGCCCGCTCGTAGATGTGCAGTGAATGGTCGTTCCGTCGTCGCTGCCTTGGAATCAGCACACCAAATCCTAAGCCAGCGCCGAAGACGGAGCGCACCGGCAAATAGCCCCGCCAGCCCGCCGATCCAAGGAGTATAGGAACGGCAAGCTGGCGGGCCATGGGACACGGTTAGTCGCCGAATTCAATCTTGGTGGCGGATCCGCCCAAGGTGATGGAGTTAACCCGCTCGGTAGCGCCAGTTTCAGTAGAATCGACGGCCGTGTAGGGGAACTTCGTGGAGCCGTTTTCCACCTTAACGGCGGTGCTGAAGCTGTGCCGCTTAGCGTCGGTGAACACGGCATTGGAGCCATCCACCTTCAATTGGTAGTTGCCGGCGAGCAGCTCCAGCGACCCAACCTTAGCGGGCTTCGAAAGAGTGACATTGTAGGTTTTGCCGCCCGCGAAAGCGAGGGTGGCGATTGCGAACACACCGATCAGTAGCGTTTTTTTCATGATGATTAAAGACATTCTCCGTTGAAATTTTGATGGGTCAAAGCGCGAACTAACAAGGGTGACGCTTGAGGACCGTTGTGACTTGTAAGCGCGTTCAGCGCTCACAAACCCAGCATAAGCGAGAGTTGCCTAGAAGGGAAATCGATTCTTTCTATCGTGGTTATAAATGCGCTCTAAGTGATTGAAAATTTGCGTTTTACACTCACTCAATTGGTCGCCCGAAATCGGTTCCTCACTACTCGTCCGTCCGGAACCTATCCTGTTAGCCCTTAACAAGGTGATATTGCTCACAGAATTACTGCCTGGCGAAGAACTCCGCAACGTCCGCGCCCATCGCCGATTTCCGCGCTTCGCAAAGCCGGATCCCTTCCAATGCCTCGGCGTAGTTGTGAGGGCCTCCGGTGAACTGCTTGACGCGATCCTGGAAAAAGTCGACGAACTTCTGGCGCGAGCTCTCGTCGCAAAACTCTGTGCCCACGAACGGCAGCATCGCCCCCGCGTCGAACCCGCCTCCGCTCGGCAGGCGCTTGATCAGCGCGTCGTAGTTCGACTGCACGAACTCGAAGGGCATGTTCCTGGTTTGCGGATTGGCTAACGGGCCGAATACCAAATACACAGTTTCGCGCGCATCCATGTCGGGGTTCAGAATCAACTGCAGCGAAGCCTTCTCGATCTCGGGATCGCGGAACGCGCCCAGCGCGCCGATGATGCTCTCGCGTTGATGCAGGTCGTTCGTCTTTGCCAACTCTTGCAGAAGCCGGTCGAACAGGTCGCGGCCTCCGGAATAAGCGGCGGTCCCCAATACGCCTGCAACCATGTCGGAATCGACGCCCCGGCGATCCTTGAGCCAGCCATCGGCCAGACGCCGCGCCTCTGCCCTTAGAGCGGAACTGCCGCCTTCACGCGCCACGAACGGCACTATTGCGGCGCGCTGCAAGCGGACTTCCTGATCGTCGCCGGGTTTCGCGGACCAGCCAAGCTCGGCGGCGCGCATCCCGAATGCCTTGTTCACAAACCGCGCATAGTTGGGAAGCAGATCGTCCGGGACCAAGTCTCGAACGCCGGCAACCATTCCCTGCGCTCGCGAGACAATCTGGCGCTCCGGGTTCTTGGAAAAGCCCAGCGCTGCGTCTAGCGCCTGGCTTTCTTTGAGGTCCCCTGAGTCGGCGAGATAGGAAACTTCGCTCAACAACGTAAGCTGCTCGGACACGCTCAGAAACTGGTTGCCGGAATTGAGCAGTTTGGGCAACAGATCGCCTTGATAGCTCGCGATGTAGTAACCCGTCGAGGCGTCGTTGGCGGTAAGATACGCCGGACACGACGCCGCCTTAGTCAGCTTGAATTCCGCCGCGGGCTTGTCGAGCAGGAAGCACTCGCTCTTCGGGCCGCCTGAGGTCTGGTAACGGACGCAAACCGGCACTTGCCATTGCTCGGCGGCGCCCGTGGAACCGATGGGCAGGTAGCGCTTTTGGCTCACGCCGATCGCGGGAGCCCCGTCGCACTTCAAGGCGACTGAGACCTCCGGAAAGCCGGGCTGTTCGAGGAACGTCGAGAAGGCGCGCGGCAATCGCGGCTGACTGGAGCCGGCGATGGAGTCCAAAAAGTCGTTCACGCGCGCGTTCTTGAAGGCATAGCGCTTCAGATAGGCAGTCACTCCCGCTTGAAACTGCTTCTCGCCTTCCCAGCTTTCGAACATGCGGATCACGGCGGCGCCTTTTTGGTAAGTGATGTCATCGAAGGCGTTGGAAATATCGTCTTCGGTCTCGATGGGCTGGCGGATCCTGCGCGCGGTGGCGAGGCTATCCTCATTCATCGCGCCAAACTTGCTACCCACGTCGCTCAGGCGTCCATTCCATTCGGGCTTCCACCCGGCGATGATCTTCGACGACGTCCATGTGGCGAAGGCTTCGTTCAGCCAGATGTCGTCCCACCATGCCGTAGTTACCAGGTCGCCAAACCACTGGTGCGCCAGTTCATGGGCCGCATCTGCGGCGTATCCGCGGCGCCGGCGCTCGGTATCGATGGCCGGGTCGCCGAGAATGATGTCTTGCGCGTAAGTGACCAGCCCCGCATTCTCCATGGCGCCGAAGCCGAAGGTGAGTGGAATGGCGGCCTCGTCCAGTTTCTCGTATGGATAAGGAATGCCGAAGTAATTCTCCAGTTGATCGAGGATAGGGCCGGTGACCTCGGCGGCGTATTTCGCCTGATACGCTTTGCCCATGGGAGTGATGATGCGGACAGCGACGTGGTTCTTACCGGCCGTGCCCGCGGGAACGACGTCGAAGGGACCAACGGCGAAGGCCACCAGATAACTGGGCAGCGGCTTGGTGGGCGCGAAGACCACCTTCTTCATGCCATTCGGTTCGGCGGTTTCGGAAACCTGCGGCGTGTTGGAAAACGCCAGGTGATCTTTCTTCACGTGCAGCGTCACCTGCCATGGCGTTTTGAAATCCGGCTGATCGAAGCAGGGGTAGGCGCGGCGCGCATCGATGCTTTCGAATTGCGTGAAGAGGTAGGCGTTGTCCCCATCGCGGCCGCTGAAGATTCCGGCGCTGCTCTTATCGCTGATCTTTCCCTTGTATTGAATATGCAGCCGGGCCGCGCCCGCGGGCACGGCGGCGGGGACGCGAAGCCCCACGAACTGATCGCCGCCCAGCTCCACTGTGGCGGCTTGGGTCTCGCCTCCGGCGGTCACGCGCGCTTCTGTAATCGCGATTTCGCGCGCGTTCAGCCAGACAATGGACGCGGGCTTGGAGAGTGTGACATCGATATCGATCGCCCCGGAAAAATCCGCCGCGCCCGGCACCAGCGTGAGGTCAACGGCGTATTTCACGGGACGAATCTCATCGCCCAAACGAAGCTTCGGCGGCGTATCGGCAGCCAGGCAAGCAAGTGATGTTACAAGGATTAACGGAAGCAGGCGGCGCATGTTGGCATCGTAACAGACCCGTCGTAACAGAGCATGGACAACGACTTCGGACACGACTTCGGACACGACTTTGGACACCCCAGGCATTCCCGCCTGTTATCCTACGGAGTCACGTGCTCTGGTACTGGCTTCTGGTTTCTCCCGCACTCCTGCTGGCAATCCTCGGGCTGTTGGGCGAACGCAGGCGCATCCAATATGTCTCGCAGCGTCTCGCGGAGACGCCGGCCATGCTGCCGCCAGCTACCGTCATTGTCCCGGTGAAAGGCGACGACGAAGGCTTGCGCGAGAACCTCGCTGCGCTGGCCACTCTCGATTATCCCGACTACGAGCTCATTATCGTGGCGCACAGCGCCGCCGACATCCCGCCCGGCGTTCTTCCACGGCGCGTCAAAATCGTGCTGGCGCAGGGGGGCGACCCGGATACCGGCGAGAAAGTGCAGAACCTGCAAGCCGCCGTCCGCGCCGCGCGCAAGCGCAGCGGGATCTTCGCCTTCGCCGATTCCGATGGACGCCCTACGCGCGCCTGGCTCCGCGCGTTGGCCGGGCCGCTTGGCGAAAATGGAGTCGGAGCTTCCACCGGCTATCGCTGGTTCATGCCCCAACCGGCCGCGTTCTGGAGCCTGATGCGCGGAGTTTGGGACGCCGTCGCTCTCGGCCGGCTCGGACCCGGCGACTGCGCCTTCGCGTGGGGCGGCGCCATGGCCATCCGCAAGGAAACGTTTTTCGCGGCGCGCGTCAACGAGTACTGGAAAAACACCGTCAGCGACGATTACGCTCTCAGCGCCGCTGTCCGCGCCGCCGGACTCACCATCGCCTTCGCGCCCGGCGCCCTCACCCCGTGTTTCGAGCGCCTGGCCAGCGCGCGCTTCTTTGGCTGGATCCGCCGCCAGATGACTATCACGCGCGTCTACAATCCGCGTCTGTGGCGGCTGGGCCTGGCGGCGCACATATTTTATTGCGTCGCCATGTGCGCCTCCGCCGTCGAGTGCGTGAACGGATACTTCCCGGCCGCCGTGGCGCTCGCCGCGCAAATCGTCCCCGGAATGGTTAAAGGCTGGAACCGCGCCGCGCTCGCCAGGCAGGCGTTGCCCGAATACGCGCCATGGTTTCGCCGCTTCGCCTGGACCCATGCCATCTTCACACCCATAGCCACCTGGGTGTGGCTGATCGCGCTGGCGTCCTCGGCAACCAGCGATTCCA
>JBEKNN010000059.1:0-35045 GCA_049522755.1 Bryobacteraceae bacterium
TTGCCTTCGAGGCGAAGGTCTTTCCGGGTGGCGACCACCGTGCCCACTACACGAGCCAGTATCATCGCTGTATCGTCGCGGCGCGTATCATCGTGGAGCCTGCTCTCGGCTACTTGCCAGCGGACTGGGCCGCCTTGCCGATGGGCAGAATGTCCTCCAGACTCTGGTGCGGACGCGGAATCACGTGGACCGAGATCAGCTCGCCCACCCTTCGCGCCGCGGCGGCGCCGGCGTCGGTAGCCGCACGCACCGCCGCCACGTCTCCGCGCACCATCGCGGTCACATAGCCCGATCCGATTTTTTCCCAGCCCACCAGATTCACTTTGGCGGCCTTCACCATCGCGTCCGCGGCCTCGATCATGGCCACCAGCCCGCGGGTCTCGATCATGCCTAATGCTTCGCCCATCGATCTCTCCGTAATCCTTTCATGCTATACCCCGCGCCCGCAGGGCCTCATCCACCAGGCCAATCAGCTCCGACCGCGTCACATAAATCCTGTCGTCAACCCTGCTGTTATTCCTGTCGTCCGCATTGGCGGCCATGTCTTCCGCCGTTACCGGACACTCCGGCTCCCCGCTCGATTTGGCTTTCACGCCATATCGCGAGCGCGAATCGAGCAGCTTGTCCACCTCAATGCGCGGCAGCACTTTTGGACCGCCCAACAGTTCCGCCACCAGCGTAATCCGCGCGAAATGCTCCATGGTCTCCATGCGAAAGTATGCCTGGAAGACGTCTTCCCCGTAACACACCGCGCCGTGGTTGGCCATCAGCAGCGCGTCGTGTTTCGGAATCAGCGGGATCATCGGCTCAGTCAATTCCGGCGTTCCCGGCAAGCCATACGCCGCCAGCGGCACGCAGCCGAGACCGATCACCACCTCCGGCAGCAGCGCCATGTTCAACGCCCGCCCCGCCGTTGCAAAGCCCGTCGTCACCGGCGGATGCGCATGCACCACCGCTCGGACATCGGGGCGCAGCTCGTAGATCTTCAGGTGCATGGCGATCTCGGTGGTGCGTTCGCGCCGCCCCGAAATCTTATTGCCGCCCGGACCCACCACAATCAGATCGTCGGGCTGCATCATGCCCTTGGAGATGCCCGTAGGAGTAGAGAGTATCCGCTCGCCGTCGAGCCGGATGCTGATGTTGCCGTCGTTGGCGGCTACCCAGCCTTTTTGGAACATCAGGCGGCCGACTTCGACAATGTCCTCGCGATACTCGCGCTCCGTCTTCACCATGCGAGAGTCTCGATTGTATCAAACGGTGGAAACGGCGACGGCGCGGCGGAGATCAGTGTCGCGGCAGTGGGCCAGTTTGATTCCCATTCGGATCAAGGTCTGGGACGATCTATCCCGCTACGCCCAGCAACGCCCGTTAGACGGCCAAGTGCGGTCGCGGGGAATTCGTCGGGCAGGTTTCCGATATGCCACCTCACGCCCGTTGCCCTGCAGTTGCCCTGCTACATGCGTTGCTCTCGACCGACGAAAACGGCAATGATGAGGACGTGATTCGGCTCGTTCCAAAGTTGCTTCTGGTCGCCTCCGTTGCTTTCCTGTCGGGTTGCTACAACGTTGCGGAGATTGCCGAGGAGCTGCAATTCGCTCATCAGAAGCCCAACGAAGCTGATTTGATCGGGAAGTGGGTTCCAACCGCGCAGACGCTGAAGGACATGCGAACCAACGGTGGATATGCGATCTCCACACATGAACTTGTTCTGAACTCCGACAAGAATTTCTCAATGAAGAATATGCCTGACTGGTGGGCGACGGCCTGGGGCGAATCCAAGAGAGGCTTCGGATCGGCATCGGGAAAGTGGGCGCTGCTTTCTAAGGCTACCTATTCCCATGATTGGGGAGTCGATCTGGTTGTCGGAACTGCGGAGATCGGTTTCGTTCCCGTCCGAAATCAGAGTCCTCCATACTTGCTTCATGTAGGTATCGGCGACCCTGATAATGGCCACTTCATGCTTTTCGAGCGACTCAAATTGGGTTTTGCCAGAAATGCTTATAGGAAACTGGCCAGGGATCTTTAGCAGCATGATTGGCCGCCGATTAACGCCGATTAACGCCGATTAAACGAGAATTCTTATCGGCATTCATCGGCGGCCATTTCTGTTTCTTCCGCGAAGCCCCGCCTCTCACTGAACGCTCGCCGCACCGGCAGCCGCCACCACAACCGCAGCCGCCGCGCCACCGAAAATCTGTTGCGTTTTCGCGGTGCGCTCTGCCACCAGCTCCACATCGTCGCCTACCGACACCATCCCAAATAACTCTTCCACATCGTGATTGCGCATACGGATGCAGCCGTGCGACGCGTTGTGTCCGATGGAGGATGGATTGTTAGTGCCGTGGATGCCATAGCCTTTCACGCTCAAACCGAGCCATCGCGTGCCGATGGGGCAGGCCTTGCCGGGAGGCACGATTTTGCCCTTCGAGTACCATGTCGGCTCCGCCAGCCGTTGCACTATCTTGAAAGAACCCGCGGGACTCGGCGACTTAGGCGCTCCCACAGCCGTCGGGAAGATCTTGATCACCTTGCCGTTTTCCATCAGCGCGAGTTTCCGGTCGGGAATGCTGACAATGATCTTGCGCGCGGATGGCGGCGCCGCTTTGTCCTGTCCAAACGCTTCCACCGCGGCCATGAGCATTACGCTCGTCAATGCCGCCAACCTCTTGATCCGATCTTCTGTTCTAAGCATCTTCCGCGCCTCCCTACGCGGAAGAAGGATGCAGGAGTGTGGCCATGAGGTAAGTTGCTGTAACTTAAGCTAGATGACTTTTGAGGTCTGCGTGTCGGAATGAACACGCGTGGAAAATAACTGAGGCGTTGGATAAGGTCGTGATATGAGGCCAATAAAAAACGGCGGCGGGAGTTCGATCTCCCGCCGCCGAGGCTGTTTTTGGATAAATCCAGGTAAACCTGTCTTAGTTGGCGATGGTGTAGGTGACCACTACTGAACCGGTCAGGAAGGGTGTTATGGTATCGGCCACATTCACTGTGATGGTTGCCGTACCGTCGACCGCGATTCCTGTGATAGCGCCGGTGGTGGCGTTGATCGACAAGCCGAGGGCGAGCAAACTCGCGGTATCGGTGTTGTTGAGCGTGTAAGCGTAGGGTCCGGTGCCTTCGGCTATCGTGAATCCCGAGACACTGTCCCCGCCTGCGGATCCCCATGTTGCTAGGGCGCCGGATTGAGAGCTGGTGGTTGCCCCCGTTTGAGTCACAAGCAGGCTAGCCGCCAACCAGATGTTTACGCCAGTGGGCTGGCTGCTGATCGAATTGGCCGTAACTACGACTGGCACATGCATCGCGGCTAACGTCGCGGGTTGGCCGGCGTCGTTGGCCGAATCGATGAAGCTCGATCCTTTGGCCGGGATCTGCACATTGATCTGATACAGTCCGGCGATCGAACCGCTTACCCAGCCTGCGAATACTACAGTGGCCGCTACGTTCCCAATCTTTACCGAGGGAACGTCAGTACCGTTGTGCATCATGCACGGCTGAATATTGCTGGCGGGGAACAGGGCGCTCTGGATCACCAGACCGTCGTTCGACGTAACGGGAGTGGAAGGCGAGTCCGTCGTGTTGACCGCGGCCCAGTAGGCCGAGGCAGTCATGCAGTCTACGGTGTTCGGGGTCGTCCACGCGGCCGTTGAAGTCGTGCTGTCGGGCACGCCCAAACCGGTAACATAGAGCGAGATGATGTCCCCCTCGGCTGCGGTTAACCTCGCGCCAGCCGGAGTAGCGCTGGTAATCAAGGCGTAGCTCGGCAGCAGCGCCGCGGCATCGCCCTGGCCGTCGCCGCCGACGGTGAAGATGCCGGGGTCGGTAGCGGCAATGGTCACGCTGAATGGGGAGCTCTTGAACATGGTCGCCGGAAGAGAGCCGTAACCAAAGCTGACGACGATGTCGACCGTACTGCCGGCGTAAGCGTTGACCGCGGCCGGAACCACCAGGTTGATCTGGTTGTTAGTGGCGAACAGCAGCGGGGCATTGGCGATCGCGACCGGAGAGCCGGCGTGGGTTTGGAAAGTGACGCTAAGGACGCGCTGCGTGGAGCCGGCGGCGTCGGGGCTGAGCGTGGCCAGATAGCGTGAAGCGACCGGATCGGTGGTTCCGTAAAGGATCGGATTCGGAGCTATGCAGCCGGTGCCTCCGGACACGCAGAAGTTCGTGCCGAAGACGCTGAGGATATCGTAAGCCGACACGGGCGTCAACGCCGGCGCTGTCGCCTGTATGTAGGATGAGGCGCTGGTAACGGCCTGCACGATCGGATTAACGCCGATGGTGAGGTTGATCTGCGAAGCCGGCGTGGAGCAGTTGCCGCCCCCGGGATTGCAGACGCCGAAGGCCACCGTCCCGCCCACGCCGGAGAATGGCAGGTAAGGGTCGTTGCTCGCCGGGACGGTAATCGCCAGAGAGATGGTGGTGGAGTTGATCACCGTCGGCGTAACAAAATAATCCGACACGATGGATCCGCCCGACACAACTCCGGCCTTCGTCACTAGCGTAGAGCCGCCGCTGTAGACGAATCCGGAACCGGTGAGGACCACCGTAAAGCTTCCGCTTGTGGCGGTCGGCAAAGAGCTCGGCGAGATGCTGTAGATCAATGCCCCTGGAGACTTGACCTGCACGTTGATCGTAACCGTGACCGGCGTGCCGCTAGTCGGGGTGAAGGTCACGCTTCCGCTAAGAGTTGCGCCCGGCGCCGCGGCGCCGAAAATGGATTGCAGGAACGTCACGGGAATCGGGGCGCTGCCGAAACTATAGGCGATGCCCGAAGTCGCGCCGACTACTGGGGACAACGAATTGGCGGTCGTGGTGATGGCGTAGGCGATCGGTGAGTCGCTCGAAACCGGGGTGATCACCAGCGTCGGCAGGGCTTGTCCGAGAACCCACGAAATCGTTCGCGTGGTCCCTTCAGCGACGGTCAACGTGGCCGTCGGGTCCTTCACCTGGAGCGTGACCGGTATCACCGTGTCCAGTTGGCCCGAAACCTTCAGGTGAACATTGGCGGTGTAGCTGCCCAGGGCCACCGTTTCAGCCCCCGCGGTCGGCACGAAGGTCATGGTTACAGCCGACGTGGTAGTGCCGGTGGTGGGAGTGGCATTCAGCCAGAGCGGGAGAGTGCTTGGGTCCACACTGAAGAACACAGCGGGAGAAGCGGAAACCGAGGTTGTCGTCGAATTATAAGCGAGGCTGCCCTTGACGTACGACAGCGCAATCGATGCCGGGGACGCCGCGGGCGTGGCCAACACGCCGACTTCGACGGTAACCGCCAGGATTTTATCCGCCGCCGGCGCATTCAACAGATGAACGTTATACGTGGTGGATCCCACGGGCAAAATGCCGCATCCGTTTCCGGTTGTTCCGCTGACGGCGTTTACCGTCAGTGCAACCGACGTGGCCGAGGCGGTACCGCCGCCCGAAACCGTGAGCCATGCAGGCAGCGCGGTTTCCACGACGCTGTTTACGGTTTGCGCGGTGGTATTCACGGTGAAGGGCGTACCGAGGTAAGCCGGAGACGTGACGTTGACGGTTTGCGCCGTACCCGCAGTGTACGTCGATACATTTTTGGTGCAGATGACCGTCACCGCACTCGGCGAAGGCGCCAGGGCGCTCCCGGAGGCGGTAGTAATCGTGCCCATGGTCGTCGCCACGGTGAGCGGCGTGGCGCCACCCGCGAGGGTGAAGGTGAGGGTTAGGGCTGTGGCCGCGGTGACGCCTTTGCAGCCGGCAGCCATGTTGAAGGTGAAGTTAGTCGCCACGGTCGTCGAGGAGACGGAGAGAACAGCCGGGCTGGGAAGCACCACGGCGGACGTTGCGGCCGTTCCCGCTGTGGCGGTTACCGTCACGTTACCGGCGCTGGCCCCCGTGGCGAGCATAATGCCAACCGTTACGGGGGCGGGACCGAGAACGGTGTCGCAGGTTAGCGTGACTGTTGATGGGTTCGCTACTAATGATGCTGCGTGCAAAGCGCCCGTAAAGGTGGTCAGCGCGAGCACTGCAAGCGGGATTCGTGAGAAGTGAATTCGAGACATACGGATATTCTTTTTTCCTTTGTTACCCGCGCTTCAGTGCTTGGGCACAGTTGTCATATCGGCTGGCGCGATGTTTCACGACAGGGGCCGGGGAAATAGGGCCGAATCCAGAGTGAACCAGGGACAATTAGCGGCGGAACTAAGGGGTTTATCGCGTTTTTTTGGCGCTGGGTAGCGCAATATCCCACAGCGGGGAAATCCGGGAAGCGCCCCACGTCCGTACCGGTGGTTCGATTGGTTACGTCAGCACTCCTCGAACAACGACGGAAGTCCGAGCGATTTGAAGTATGCATTGGTAAAGCCCCACATGCTTCCTCCATCAATCGATTCGTGCTGGCTGAGCTTTGGGGTCCATGCGCCGCGTGTTTGCAATACGCTCTTTCAGCCCCCGCCTCGCGGCCACAGCTATTGCGTTCTCACTAGCCCTTCACCGACATCAGGTTGGGCGGGGGACTTTCACCCCCAAGCTTGCTGAGCATGCTCAGCACACAACTAAACCGCGGAACGCGAGGCTCGGTATCTCGCGAGTTCCGTACAAGCGGATCTCATTGACTCTGCCGTTGTTGAAACCGGGGACCGAAGCGGCAGGATCGGCGGCGTTCAAGCGCCGCAGCACTTCTTGTATTTCTTGCCGCTCCCGCATGGGCATCGTTCGTTCCGGCCGGTCTTCGGCGTTGCCCTTTTGATCTGAGAAGAGGGGGCAACTGGACTCAGCCCGGAAATTGCCGAAGCCGGGGCTGTGCTCTTCGCGCGGTTCGGGCTATCCTCTCGAAAACATGCCCACCATTCCATCTCGGCCACGGTGTCCGACACAAGGCGTCGATGAGGATCGTCTGCGAGTCTCGCGAAAAGGCGATCTTTGCCGAGCGCCATGTCCTGTTTGACATGTTTAAAGCCGATGTAACTGGGGTCAACAAGACCTTGATCGTAAGCCTGTTTGATATCGTCGAGCAGTTCTTCGGCGTAAAGATCGGAGCTATAAGAGACAAGCGTATCCCAGACGTGGGACCACTGCCGCGCCAATTTGCCGCGAAACAAGCTGGCGAAGTAGCTCACAATCTCATCACGGCTCTTTTGTTCTGCGGACACAAGCGTCACAAGACCACTCAAAGCCGCACCCCTGACCCATTGATCGGCGCTCTCATTCTCGATTAGAGACTGAATGCCTGCTAAATCGCCGCCGCAGACGGACGCAAGTACCTGGCCGAGGCTCTCGGTAATGAAGTCGCCGCAGAGCGAATACTGGATGTCTTCCGGAAGCAATGCAAAGCGGACTACAAGGGGATAAGCGCGGGTCTCGCGGAACTGCGCCAGCAAAAACATGGCATATAGATGGGCCATGTAATCGCCTTCGGCGTCGATTTGCGCCGCCCGGTCCACGGTGTCCTCCAGAATGCGCAGAAGCTCTGGCGTGATCTCTTCCCGGCGCGCTACGGCCGCTTCGACCGCGGCTCGCGGGAACTTTCCGGTAAATCTTTGGAACTGATGCAGGATTTCGGCTGTTTCCATTGGCGTTTTTTGCTTCCACGATTCTCCATTCTCCTACGATCGTGGAGGCGATCATATGCCAGAATATCTTCAGTCGATGCCAACGAAACACACTTGGACCTTCAAGCCGCGCCTTCGTGCCAAAGCATTCGGATGGAAGGGTTCGCGTCTCGCGTGCCAGCGGCTAAAGGAAGCCGTCACGGAGATCAAGAAGGTGGACAGAGTTGATCCGGTCTTGGCCGGTGACGGCGTCGTGACCCTGATGGAGAGGATCTGGCCGGCCTTCCAGGATATCGATACTTCGTCCGGCGCTCTCGGCGGCGCAGTGTATTGGGCTCAGAACGAGTTGTTACCCATCGCCATAGAGGCTCCCGCCGACCGAAAGGCCCGCGACAAGTGGCTGGACCGGCTCTGGCAGGCGATCGAGGATGATGGCGTCAGCTACCTCTCCCCGGTAGAAGACCGGTGGGGCGAGTTGTGCCGTTCCAGTGAAGTCGCCTCTTACTGGGCGGACCGACTCCTCAGTTTGGTTCGAACCGCCTGGTCCGACCCGCGACCCGGGAGCTACGTGCGCGGAAGCACCGTCTGTATCTCCAGCCTGCTAGCGGCGGGCCGCCATCGGGAACTGCTTGAGGTGCTGGCGCTTCAGGGATTTCCATTCTGGAATGACCGCAAGTTCGGCGTGCAGGCATTGCTGTCGCAAGGCCGCGTCGATGAAGCATTGGCGTATGCGGAAGCTTCCCGCGGCCTGAATCAGCCGGATACGGATATCGATGCGGCGTGCGAGAGAATCCTGCTCGATAGCGGTCGAGAGGACGAGGCGTATGAGAAGTATGCATTGACTGCGAACGGCTCTTCGACTGGCCTCGCCACATTCCGGGCGATCGTCAAGAAATATCCCGGCCGCGACCCGAAGAAGGTCCTTGTGAATTTAGCCGCATCGAGCGGCGAGCCTGGCCGGTGGTTTGCCGCGGCGAAAGACGCCGGCTTCCGCGATCTCGCCCTTGAATTTGCCAACACCGGCCGCACCGACCCACGCACGCTTAGCCGCGCATCGCGTGACCTGCTCCAGAAGGATGCCCGGTTTTGTCTGGAGGTGGGCCGGCTCGCCATCCAGCGAATCCTCGATGGGTACGGCTACGAACTGACCGGTATCGATGTCCTCGATGCATATCACCATTTCATGGCTGCGGCACAGAGCCTCGGGATCGCTGCCGAAGCTCGCGCCGACGTACTCGCGATTGCGAAGAAACAACCCGGAGCTGCATTCAGCGATGTTCTCATCCGCCAGTGCTCGCTTGCTCCGCAGGTATCGGAAGCGCCGGGGAGGAAGATAACAACAGAGCAACGGACATGGACAAGACGAAGCCCTACCAGACACTGAACGGCAGACCCATCGCCAGGTGGATCGTTGCCAAGGAAGCTGCATTGGCAGCCCTACGTCTATGCTCAGAATCAGATATCGGTCATGTCGGCGCAGCTCACGGCCCTGAAGGAGATGGCGCCCTTTGTGGACATCATCTTCAAGGCGGAGGACCTGTACATGCCGAGCGCGCCGCCGATGGCCGTTGACCACGTCTTACTTCACCTGTTGGGCATTTTTCGATGCCTGTGCGGGCCGGCCAACGAGACTATTGGCGCCGTCGTTTTGGATGTTGGCGCCACCTTCGGCATGCACCCCGAGCTATTGCGCTTGATGCGGCTGATGCAGGATTCGCGAATGGGCTTCTACATCCGGCATTACTCGATCTGTAGCTATGGGCGACCTGGATTCCGAGTGGCGGCGCAAGTGAGCGACCCAAGCCTCCCGCTTCTCCGGTGGCACGCCGGATGTCAACACCGCTACGCGTCAGTGACCCGAGCGTGGCGCCATAGAGGTGACGGCATGGTCGCTGCGCAGGCCACGGGTCCGTGCCACTAATCTAAGCTAAGAGCAGCTCATAAGCGTCGGTCACTGCGTCCCACGAGTAACGCTGCCGTACCCGCTCCATAGCCCGGTTACATAGCGCTTCACGTTCGCTCTCACTCATGTGCAATACCAACTCCAGTTTCTCCACCAGCTCTTCCGGCTCAAATGGGATGCCCGCATCGCCGGCGACTTCAGCGTTCTCCGGCGTGTTCCGGTATAGCGCCAAAGCTCCGCGCCCCATCGCTTCGATTAGCGCGGGATGCGTTCCGCCTACCTCTGTGGCATGAATGTACGCGAAGCAGTGCGAGCCCAGTTCGCGATAGCCGTCGCCGTAAATCGCGCCGGGCATTACAATGCGCGCGTCCCTGGTGTCGCGTACGCGCTGGATGTATTCGGGCGCATAAGGGGCGTCGCCGATCAGCGCTAACTTCATCGGTGTGTCCAGCTTCTCAAACGCTTCGCGCACTGCCAGCGGGTGATTCTCCGGCTCCAGGCGGCTCACGTAGAGAAAGTATCGGCCACGCTCCAGGCCTAGCTTTTCGAGCACCGCTGTGGTGCTCACTTTCCCCACTTCGGCGCCATAGGGAATGAAGGTGCTCCGCTTGCCGTAACGCTGCAGGTAGTAATCCTGGATGGTACGGGCGTCGGTGACTACCATGCCGGGGCAGAACGTGGCGAGCCATTCGGAAAGCAGATACCAGGCTTTCGCCAGGCGGTTCCACTTCTTGCGCTTTCGCTCGATGCCATCCACGTTGAGCGCCACGCGCATCCCGGCCAGGCGCGGCCATAGCGTGAAGATGGCGTTGGCCCCGTTGCAGTAGAGCGCCACGTCCTGCCGGTGAATCAAAAGATGGAGAGTCGAAAAAAATGTATGCGCCAGGGTGTCGAAATATTTATGGCGAATGGTGGGAAGATACTGCAAGCGAACGCCGCGATAGACCGGGTCTTGGAATCGCTCGCGGCAATAGACAGTGACCTGGTGTCCGCGCGCTGCCAGCCTGGTGGAAATCTCTTCGGCGAAGGTTTCGAATCCGCCGTAATTTGCGGGGATGCCGCGCGTGCCAACTAAAGCGATCCGCAGAACGATCCGTGGAACAACGCGCACGCTTACATTCGCGCGGATTTCGCGGCTTCGCGCGCGGCCAGGCGCGGCGTCCTTTTCGGGGCCTGCTTGCTCACGGGAAGGTATTGGAACCAGCTCGCCATGTATTCGTGATCCACGCGGCGGCTGGATTGAATCAGGCGGCGCTTGGCCCAGAATCGCCTGAAATCGCGCGCCAGAATCCAGAAGGCTTTTAGCGAGGTGTGCTCCCACAGCAGGCAGCACAGGATCACCGTCAGATCGCGCGTGGTGATGGAAACCGCATTGCGGCGATACAGGTCCGGGGAGATGTTCTTGATGCGCATCAGGAAGCGGTTCTTCACCGAGTGCATATTGATCTCCGGCGGCAGCGCGCGCCGGTTGCCGGGCAAAACTTTGCGCACGTGATAACCGCGGGCATACGGCGCATAGAGGCACTTCCACCCCATCAACTGCGCTCGCCAGGCCACGTCGGCATCTTCACGGTAGACGAAGAAGTCGGTGTCGAAGAATTCGCCGTCGAGCGAAATATCCTCGATCATGGCGCGCCGGTAGAGCGCCGCGGCGGCGGTGGCGCCGAACACATATTCGTATTGCAGGTAGTGGCCGTTATCCACTTCCTGGCTGCCGCGGTCCAGGTGCCGCAGCATCGGGTTGAAGTAGATGCCGGTGGAATCCACTACGGGTTTTTCCGGAATCTCGAAGTGCGCGGTCATGGTGAGCAGCTTGCCGCACACCGTGCCGATCTTAGGATCGAACTGGCTGGCGTCCATCAGCGCCTGAATGAAATTCGGCAACAGCAGCACGTCGGGGTTCAGCGTCAGCACCCAATCGCCGCTCGACAGCCGGATCGCCTGATTCTGGGCCGCGGCGAAACCGACGTTTTCCTCGTTGTAGTAGATCTGGCAGCGGTCCTCGAACTGTTCCAGAATGTCGATGGTGCCGTCCGTGGAGGCGTTGTCCACAATGACGATCTCTTTGAGCGGATAGCGCTGCTCAAGTACCGATTCGATGCAGCGCTTAATGAAGCGGCCGCTATTGTAGGTCACTAACGTTACGGATACAAAGTCGTTTTGGGCCATGAAAAAGAACCTGAGAACCGGAACTTCTTTTCAACATCCGTATATTTAACTAGTAGAACCAGACGGAACCTGTTGGTCCTTCCAGCCGGAAAAAAAGCACCGGCTGGCAAGCCGCACGACTTTTCTGCAGGCTGCCATGGGCTGCGGGTTCCCCCTCCCGATCGCCTCAATGAGGCCTCGCGCGAAGGACCCTGTTACGACTGCCAAACAAATCACCCGGAACGCAAATGGGGAACAGTGTTTAGCAGTATACCTCAGTAAACTACGATACCAATAAAAATATCGCATCTCTACAGTTAACTGCGGTATGGAATGTGCGCCAGTATGTTTGGCAACAGCCGCGGGCGTATAATATAGGACATAAGCTTGGTCCCGGATGCGGCGGCAGAAATCCACATCTTCAAACCATAGCGGGTAAAACCCCTCATCGAAGCCACCCAATTTTTGCCAGACTGCGCGGCGGATCATGAAAAACGCCCCCGCCGGCTGTTCCACGGGAATGCGCAGTTCACCGTTCAAATCGAGAGCTCGATAGCGGCGGTTCACAGGGTTGTTAGGCCAGACACGGTTTAGCAAGAGGACTTCCAAAACCAGAGCGGCGGGCGTCGGCAGCCTACGGAACATAAATCCGGTCTGCGGATGGCCGCTGAGATCCACCAGACGCCCGCCCGCGCCGGCCGAGCGCGGCAGATCGCAGGCTTCGCGCAGCGGCTGGATGCTCGTGATCAGTATCGCATCGGGGTTCAAAAGCAGAATATAAGGGCAATTCAATGCGGAAAAGCCCTGATTCACGGCTCCGGCGAATCCGCGGTTGGTGGAATTGGCGACCAGTCTGGCGCCCCGCCGCGCCACCTCGGCGATGGTGGCGTCATGCGAACCGTTATCCACCACCACCACTTCGGCGCCGCTAGCCAGCGCGGCGTCCAGGCAAGTTCCGATTTCAGCGCCCGAATTGTAAGTGACGATGACGATTCCGATGGCGGACATGTGTCACTTTGCCTCACCGGCAGTCAGTAAAAAGTACAACCGCCAGTACGTGTCATAACCAGTGGACGCCTGAACTTCGCGAATAGTCCGTTCGCCCGAGCGCAATAGGTCCGCCAGCGCTCTGGCGTCGATCGGCCTGCAACTCCTACGCATGACGGAGAACCTGCGCATGCCCTGCGCCGCTCCCCGAAGCCACGCGATACCGGCGCCGTGCCGTACGGCGAGGGCGCCCCACAGAGATTGGGCGACGAAGATGGGCCAAAACCATCGCGCCAGAATCGGCGCCGGGTAATGTCGCGCCAGCAGAAAAAGCTGGTTGCGGGCGATGCGCCGGACGGTTTCCGGATGCCATCGGCCGAGAGTGGCGCTGCCGTAATGCCAGGCAACCGCGGCGGGGTCGTAAACGCCGTCGAGCCCTTGCGCGGCGCAGCGCAGGCCGAAATCGACGTCCTCCAGATAAGATTCGAAGCGCTCTTCCAGAAGGCCCACACGGCGGAACAATTCGGCGCGGAACAGCGCGGCGGTCCACGGGGCGGATGGGATGCGGCGGGGCTCGGCGAACGGCGCGCCATCGGGTCGGCCGTCGCCGATGCGCCAGGCGGCGCCGCCGCGGCAGACCGCATCGAAGGTCCCATCGATCTGGCCGGGCGACCTGGCGGATAGAATCTTGCCGGTGGCGAACCAGGCATTGCCGCCGGCGGCCCTGGCGTCCGCCAGCGTAGCGAAGTAATCGGGCGCCATTTCGACGTCGCTGTTCAGGACGGCGATCCACTCGGCGCGGCTTTCGCGAATTCCGCGATTCACG
This sequence comes from Bryobacteraceae bacterium, assembly GCA_049522755.1. Classification (GTDB taxonomy): domain Bacteria; phylum Acidobacteriota; class Terriglobia; order Bryobacterales; family Bryobacteraceae; genus PALSA-243. The sequence continues at coordinate 13,388 of JBEKNN010000059.1, forward strand.
GCCGCGGCGAAGCCGGCGTTGCGGCCCATGGCGATCACGCGCGCGCCGCGCCGGCGCGCAAGATCCGGGGCGCCGTCGGTGGACCCGTTGTCCACCACGATCAGCTCGGAAGCGGGCCGGGTTTGCCGCTGCACGCTGGCGATGAGGCGCCCCATCAACTCGCGGCCATTCCAAACCGGCACAATGGCGGCTATGCTCATCGGAAGAATCGCTTCTTCGCCAGGAACGCCAGGTTTTGAATTCCGTCGCGCCAGATGTTGAGCTTGGTTTCACCGACGCGCGACGAATACTGGATGGAGATTTCGCCGAAGCGGATGGCGGGGTTGCGCAACGCCTCGATTTTGATCTCTTCGGAAAAGGCCATGCCATCGGCTTCCAGCTTCATCTTTTGCAAAATGGAGCGGCGGAAAATCCACATTCCGGATTGCGAATCGCGCACCCAGCGAAAGAACAGCATCGACATGGCTATGGAAAGTCCCAGGTTTCCAATCTTGTTTTTGAAGCTCATGGCGCGGCGGTTGCGCACGGGAAAGCGCGAGGCGTTCAGAAAATCGACGTCAAGATGTAGAAAGGCCTCGATGAGATAAGAGAGCGCATCCACGGGGTAACTGTGATCGCCATCGAGCGTGATGACGATGTCGCCGGTGGCGGCGGCGAACCCGCGCTTGTAGGCGCGCCCGTAGCCGCGCTGCTCTTCGCGGATCACTTTCGCTCCCAGCGAATTGGCCACGTCCGAGGTCCGGTCGGTCGAGGCATTGTCCACCACGATCACTTCGTCGACGAATTCGGGCATGCCGCGCAATACCTTTTCGACGCCCTGCTCCTCATTGAGACAGGGAGTTATTACGGTAATCGATTGGCCCTTATACATGGCGATCCGCTATGTCCACGGCCGTGGGACAGACGCTTTCGTCTGTCAACCCCGGTGCGCCAACCACACTGGTTGATATGATAGATGGGATGAAGCGGCTTTCCATACTCTTACTGTCCTGCGGCGTGGTGTTGTCTTGCAGCCTGGCCTGCGCGGCCGATCTGGCGGGTGTCCGTTCCGTATACATTCTGCCGATGCGCAGCGGACTCGACCAATTCCTGGCGAACCGTTTGACCAACGGCGGCGTCTTCCGCGTAGTGACCGATCCCAAGCTCGCCGACGCCGTGCTGACGGACCACATTGGAGAGACGTTCGAAGCGCAGTTGGAAGAGATGATTCCGGACCCGGAGCCGGTCAAGAAACTTGCGCCGCCAGCGACGGCGCCGCCGCCCAAGAAGGACGACAGTACAACGAAATCTCTGCTTGGATCGATGGTCGATTCGGATTCGAAGCCCGCCAATCCGGCGCGCAACTCGACGTTTGGGCGCACCAAAGGCACGGTGTTTCTGGTGGACGAGAAATCGCGCCAGGTGCTCTGGTCGGTATATGACCTGCCCAAGGGATCGGATTCGAAAGAAATGGATCGCACCGCCTCCGATATTGTAAGCCGCATCAAGAAGGACCTGGGTACGGGGAAATAGACGGCGGGGACAAGCGGCGTTCTGCAGCCGGCGATTCCGTAAAGGCGCGTTTCGCGGCGACGATCTCGCGGTAGCCATCTACCAGTTTCCGCGTGATCGCCGCCATATCCCAATTGGCTTCCACCTCCGCGCGTGCGCGCGTCGCCATTTGCGCGGCTGCGGCGGGGTTTCTCAGCAGATCGAGCGTACGCGCCGCGAAGGCCTCCGGGTTGTCCGCCAGGGCGCAGATGGCGCCGTCTTCGCTGGCCAGACCTTCGGCGCCCACACCGGTGGACACAACCGGAATACCGGCGGCAAAAGCTTCGAGCAGTTTCACGCGGACGCCGGAGCCGCTCAAAATGGGACAGACGAATACGGCGTATTGCGCCAGGGGCGCGCGGACGTCATCCACGTATCCCAGCATTTCCAGATTGGCGGCGGAATCGGCATAGGCGTGCGGCGGCGGAGGGTCGGAGCCCGCGATGACCAGCTTCGCAGCGGGCTCCTGTTTGAGGATGTGCGGCAATACTTCGCGAACGAACCAATCGACGGCGACGCGGTTCGGGTCGTGACGGAAACTGCCGACGAACAGCATGGTGAGCGGCTGTCGGCCGTTCGGGCGGAACTGGTAACTGGACGTATCGATGCCGGCCCGGAGGCCCGCGCGTAGATGCAGATCGGGGCGGAAGCTCAGCAGATAATCGCGATTCGCGGGCGTGCAGACCTGCACCTGGTCGAATCCGCGCAGCGCGCGCAATTCATACCGCAATGCGCGCAAGTACTCGACGCGCGCCTTGATTTCGGCGACGGAGCCGATATGGTGGCCGAAGCCGCGGCTGATTGATTGGAAATACACGTCATGCTCGAACAGCGCCGTGGCGATGCGTTGAAATGCCCCGCGGTATTGCGCCATGGGCGTGTATTCGAGCTGCAATACGTCGATCCGCTTCTGATACAGCACGCGGTGGATGAGCCATTCCAGGTCCGGATTCGCGACCTCGCGGACGGCGTATGGGTTGAGCGAGCCCATGTCGCGCGGACGGCCGCTGGGGCGCACCAGCCACTCGGCGGACGCGCAGAATTCGCGCAGCTCCAGGTTGTCTTTCTCCTGATGCGCATAGTCGAGCATCTCTACCACGTGGACCTCGGCCAGCTTCGCCATTTCGCGCAGCGTCTGGTACATGAAAACGCCGCCCCCATGGATCGGAGGGCAGATAGGATAGGGCGAAACGAACAGAACGCGCAGCCGCCCAAAGTGGGGCGGACCCCCTGGTCCGCGCGGGTCCCCCTGGACCCGCCGTTCCCGCGTGAAATCAATTTTATCCAGCCCCGAGGAGGCCGACGCGGGCGTCGGCCGCGGACCAGGGGGTCCGCCCCACTCCGCGAAACGGTCCCAGTAATATCCGCCCAGTGGACGCAGGAAGGCTTCCGTGTCGCTGATCCGCGCCAGGCGCAGCGCGCGCCGGCGCGACCTCACGGCCTGCGGCAATTGCCGGAACGCGCGCCACATAGCGGCAAGATTCGGACGGCCGGGCACGTCCCCGAAGGTCACACCGACAATCGCTCCCGCCCACGTGAAGCAGAAGTGCGCGGCCAGGCGGCGCCATTCGTGAATATTCTTCCAGCAAAATAGCAGGTAATTCTTCTTGAGAACGTCCTGAATATACGCTTCGCTAAAGCGCTTGCCGATGGTGCCGCGATGCTCGTGGTAGACCACGCTGCGCGGTTGGTAAAGTACCTTCCAGCCGCGCTTCCAGGCCATATATCCCAAGTCGCCGTCTTCCAGGTAGAAGGGCTCCAGCAGCCGGTCGAAGCCGCCCAGTTCGAGAAACTTTTCGCGATCGAATGCGCAAGAGCCGCCGCCGCCGTAGAAGCACGGGAACAGATCGGTCACGGCCGGGTCGATGCGGTGGCGCACGCGCAGGCCGCCGTCTTCCCACCAGCCTTGCGTGAGGCCGGTTTCCTCGCGGAGTTTGGCGGGGTCGCTGAAAAAGATCTGGCACGAAACGGCGAAGACGCCGGGTTCGCGGAAGCCATCGAGAAGCGGCTGCAGAAAATCCGGAGCCACGCGCATGTCGCTGTTCAGCAGGACGACTACGCGGTTCCTGGCGGCGCGGAAGCCCGCATTCGATCCGCCGCCGAAGCCCAGATTCTTTTCCAGCGCGACCAGCTTCACTTGGGGAAAAGCCGCACGGACGAACTCGGCGCTGCCGTCGGTCGATCCGTTATCGATCACGATAATTTCGTTGGCGGGGTTGGTGGAGAAGGCTTCGACCACCGATGGCAGGTACTTTTCGAGTAAGTCTCTGCCGTTCCAATTGGGGATCACGGCGGAGGCCGACTCCAGGCTGATGGACGAAAGCGTCTGTCCCACTTTGGTGCACAAGCTTTGTGGGGCAGGCGCTTTCGCCTGCCAACTTCGCGTGAACAAGTCCGTCAGCAGCAGCGCCAAAGCGCTGAAGAGCACCAGGAACGGCGAGATCAGCAGTAGGGGCAGCGCGCGAAGCAGGCGTTTCAGGAAGGCCATTTTAGCTGGCGGGAAATGCCGGACCCAGGCCGACCTTGCGCCCGAGCTTCACCCATCGGGATTCGCGGAAAAGCGTCACCTGCCGCTGCAGACTCTGCGCTTCGCCTTCCAGCCGGCGCGCCCACGCGGTGCGCTCATCCAGTTCCTTTTCGATCTGGTGCAAAGCCTCCACGGCGCGAACCAGATCCGCGGTTTGCTTGGCCACATCGGCCTTGAGGCTGGTTTCCACGTCGATGGCCCACTGCGTCTTTTCCCGAATATCGCTTTCCAGATCGCGCACCTTGGTGGCGTATCCTTCGGCCACTTCGCGCGCATTCCGCTGATCGCGCGCCAACTCTTCCTGCAGTTCGCCCACCCGCGCGCGCCGCGCCTCCACTTCCAGGTTTAGCCGCTCGGCCCACAAGTTGCTGCGGTTGAGCTCCTCGGTCTGCCGCTCGTGTTCGCGCTGCAATTGGGCAAGCTCGCTCTTTGCCGCCTCCAGCCATTCGTCCTTCTGCGAAAGTTCCCGTTCCAGCAGCCCGATGTGGCGCTCGCGCTCGCGCAGTACGTTGCCGGCGCGCGGCACGTAGACAAATGTCGGATTCCCAATTTGCGAACGGTTCGCGCAGACGGCGACGAAGAAATGCGATTCCTCAGGCGCCGCCGCGCCGGAATCGACCCGCACTTCCACAGTGTTGCCCGCTTCATGCGGCTGAAACGTAACGCCCTCTACATGGTTTTCGAGGAACAATGAAACGTGCGGGAACACCGACCGCAATTCGTCGCGGAACTCTTCGAACTCGAATTCGTGCACGTGGAAGGGATTTGCGCCCTCGGCGCCGCGCGATTCCGTGTAGTAGAGCTTGTTGGGCGTGGAGACGATGAACTGGCCGTTCGGCGCCAGCGTGCGGCGCGCTTCGCGCAGGAATCGCGCCCAACCCGTCAGATGCTCGATCACCTCGAACGCCACAATGAGATCGAAGCTGCCATCGGCGTGGGGAAGCGCTTCGCACGAAGCCTGCTCGAACGAGAGATTCGGCATCGGGTACGTGGTGCGCGCGAATTCGACGGCGTCCATGGACGAATCGATTCCCACCACGCTCAGCGCCGCGCGCGCCAGTTCGGCCGAGCCGTATCCGGCGCCGCATCCGGCATCGAGCGCACGTTTGCCCCGCGCCAGCCGCGCTGCGAACGCGTAGCGCGCCATGTGCTCGTTGAACAGGTCGATATCCACCTGGCCGGGAATCACCCGCTCGCCCGTAAATTCAGCCAATCAGCTTCTCCAATTGCTTCTCAATTACAGGCGCGGCTTCGGATGCGCCGCGAATCCGCGCGTTCACTTCGATGCGGCAGGGCAGGTGCATGTAACCGTACGTCTCGCCCTCTGCGCGGCTCATTTGCAGCGTGACGGCGTTATCTATCCAATCGCACATGGTATAGCCGTCGAGCGCTCCATCGGCGATCGCGGGCGAAAAAGAAAACGACGCCGGGTACAGCTCGGGCAGATCCAAATAGAAGTCTACGGTAATGATATCGCCCGCCTGCATGGGGTCGATCTGGTAGCCTTCGCGCACCGTGTTAGTACCCGAAAAATCCATGCCAAGCTGATTGCGCAGCATGAAGCCGACGTTGGGGATAGCCACATATTCGCAGGCGCGCGCGCTGATACGAACCAGGATGCGCGACGCGGGCTGGAGCAAGTGGAGCGGCAGTCCGTTCTCATCCAGTACGGCGATGCCGATGATCCGGGCCTTGCCGTCGCCGTGGCGATGGTCGATATTCGGAATGGTCTCGACAATTTCCGGCGCGCGGATAGCCGCGGCGGCGGCGCGCGGCGCGTGGCTCTCCACCTGGTGCAGCCGGTAGCTGGAATCCTTGGCGGCGGTTGCAGCCAGATACTTCGAAATCACGCGCTCCGGCGATCCCAACTCCACTACGCGTCCATGATCGAGCCACATAGCGCGGTCGCCAATAGCCTTCACGTCGGCAACCGCGTGGGAGACGAAGAGAATCGTAACGCCGCGCGCGCGCAGCTCGTGCACCTTGCGCATGCAGCGGTGGCGGAAGTAGAGATCGCCCACTGCCAGCGCTTCATCCACCAGCAGAACTTCGGGATCGACACTGATGGCCACCGCGAAGGCCAGCCGCACCACCATGCCGCTCGAATAGGTTTTCACGGGCTGGTTGATGAACTCTCCGATTTCGGCAAAGCTCTCGATCTCCTTATAGCGCTCGTCGATCTGCCGCCGGGTGAGACCCAGAATCGACCCGTTCAGGTAGACGTTGTCGCGGCCGCTGAACTCCGGGTTGAAGCCCGCGCCCAATTCGAGCAGCGCCGAAACGCGCCCGTTCACGACGATGTTTCCCGCGGTAGGATGCATGATTCCGGCGACCATTTGGAGCAGCGTGCTCTTGCCCGATCCATTTTCGCCGACGATGCAAAAGGTTTCGCCGCGCTTCGCTTCGAAACTGACATCGTGCAGCGCCCAGAAATCGCGATGGCAATTGACGCGGTTGAACGTAAGCAGCTCCTTCAGACGCCCGGCGGGCGCGTCGTAGATGGAGTAGCTCTTGGAAACTCCCTGGAATTCGACGGCGTTCACAGTGGAAGAAAGACTAGTGTAGCGGAAGTGGGCTAGTCAGCGCTTCGAGGGTATGACCGGGCCGAGGCGCCAGTCTTGGGCGCGCTCAGCGTAGAGCCGCGGAGGTGATCATGTGGTTTGTTAGGCCGGTTAGGATATGGAAATCGTAGCCGTCAGCCGTTTACATCTCGGATGACGGCCTCGCTGATCTCCGCATAGGTCACGCGTTGTACAGCGATGGAGGGTCCGAATGTCTGACTTTCGATATGCCCGTCCGCAAAGAACTCGATCTCATAGTACTTGCTTGGCGCCGGAACGATGACCATGATTGCGTCTCGTACGCAGTCCAATCTGAATTGGATCTTTGAGTTCTGCAATTGAATCAAGAACTCCAACAATTGTTCGAAGCTGTTTACTGTTCCAGTATCGCTTCCGGCGTGCCTTGACGGGTCAGGCATATGATTGACCCCAAAAAACGTCGTACAATGGCGACGCTATGAGCGCAGGCTCGGTTTGCAGCACTATTCTCGTGTACACTGGAACCGTATGAAGAATGTCACCCTCAGCGCCAGTGAAGAGCTGATCGAACAGGCCCGCCAAATCGCGCGCGCGAAGCACACCACTCTCAACCAAGCTTTTCGGGAGTGGCTGGCGGAATATACGGCGCGGGATAGCGGTCTGCGGGAGTACAAGGCGGTGATGCGCAATCTTGCCCAATCGGGAGTGCGCGCCGGGCGCAAGTTCTCGCGGGAAGAGATGAATGAGCGTTAGAGCGTTTCTAGACACGAACGTTTTTTTGTACGCTGTTGACCGGAAGGACCGGAAAAAGCAGGCGACTGCCGATGCCCTGATCGGTCGCGCGATCGACCGTAAAACTGGAGTTGTCAGCTATCAGGTGGTTCAGGAGTTTCTGAACGTCGCGCTGAAGAAATTCGCGGTCCCTTTCACCACCGAGCAGGCGCGGCTTTATATCGGCGCGGTATTCCGGCCGCTGTTCGCGGTGCAACCCTCGATGGGACTGTTCAGCGATGCCCTCGACATTCGTTCACGGCATCGTCTCTCCTGGTACGACTCGCTGATCGTCGCGGCCGCGGTTGAAGCGGGCTGCGCGGTTTTGTATACCGAAGATCTCAGCCATGGAGCGAAAATTAATGGCGTGCGGATCGAGAATCCTTTTCTATAGCCCGCTGGACGCCGGAAGCGGCAATGTCTCCGCTGCGGAAACCGGCGCCTCCGCGATCAGGCGCCTGCCGATCGGGCGCGGCACTCAGTAAGCCGCCCGCGTTTCCGCCTCCTTGCGAATCACCTTCCAGAGCGCTTCGACATGCCCGCGCTCAGTCGGGATGGCGCCGATTGAGACGCGTACCATCCACCGTCCGTCGAGAATCGCCGGCGTCAGATACGCGGCGCCGGACCGGTTCACACGGTCCACCCATCCAAGCGTATGCTCGTCGAGAGCCTCCCCCTCCAGTCCCAGTGGCTGGTGGCGAATGCAGACCGTTTGCAGGGGGACCGGGGCCAGCACGCTCCAGTCCGGCGTTTCGCGGACCTGACCGGCAAACCATTGAGCATTCTCCAGGTCGCGCCGCAGGCGATTCTGCAGTGCGGTCACGCCCTGCTCCCGAATCATGAACCACAGCTTCAACGCGCGAAAGCGCCGCCCCAGTGGGAGTCCCCAATCGCGGAGGTTCTTCACCTGCGCGTCGTAAGAAGACTGCAAAAAGCTGGGGTTGGTCGACATGACCCGAATCAGATGTTCGGGATCGCGAACGTAATACATCGAGCAATCGAACGCGGCGCCCAGCCATTTGTGCGCATTCAGAACCAGCGAGTCTGCGGACTCGATGCCTTGCCACATCGAGCGGCATTCGGGAAGAATCATGGCCGAGCCCGCCATCGCGGCATCCACGTGCAGCCAGATTCCGTGGCGCCCCGCGACGCGCGCCAGGTCTTCCACCGGATCGAGCGCCGTGGAGGCGGTGGTGCCGGTGGTGGCGACCACGGCGCAGGGCCGCAAACCCGCGGCGAGGTCGCTCTCCACAGCCTCTTCCAATGCGGCGGCGCGCATCCCATAGTCTGAATCGTGTGCGACCACGCGCACGTTGTGGCGGCCGAAACCGGCGAGCAGCGCGGCTTTGTCCACAGAGCTATGACTATGCGCCGAAGCATAGACAACCAGCGGCTGCTTCTCGGCTTGCAGTCCGCCGCGGCCGAGGCTGTAGTTAGTCGCTCTCTCGCGGGCGCACATCAGCGCGACCAGGGTGCAAGTGGATGCCGTGTCATGGATAACTCCACTCCACGCGTCGGATAGCCCAGTCATCTGACGCATCCAGTCGGTGACTACCTCCTCGACCTCAGTGAGCGCCGGACTAGATTGCCAGGAGAGACCCAGCACGCCAAGGCCGGTACTGGCGAAGTCGCCTAAGACACTCGCCAGCAGGCCATTCGACGGGAAGTATCCGAAGAAACTCGGATGTTGCCAGTGCGAGAGTCCCGGCATAACGATTTTGTCGAGATCGTCGAGGATGCCGGCGAAGGGTTCCGGCGAGAGCGGAGGTTCGGCGGGAAGCTGTGCTTTGACCTCGCCAGGCGCCGTTTGAGCCATCACCGGCAGATCGGCGACGCGGGTCCGGTAGTCCGCGATCCAATCGATCAACTGGTGTCCCGCCGCGCGAAATTCTTCAGGAGTCATGTTTGAGTTACCATCCGTCTACAGGCGATCGATGCGAACCTGGTCCACCGCATCCCAGACTTGCAAAGAGTCCGCCTCACTGTCAACATGATTAGAATATTCATGATCTCGATTCCGCCCATCGGCACATGCGACGCCAAGGCCGACGGGATCCGGCTTCCGACGCTGGCTATGCATTTGGGCAAGCTCCGCCAACGGCCGTTCCAGCCCGACTATTCGAATGACGATACAAGTTATGCGTGATTCCAAATTTCTTACAGAGCAGAATGCCAAATCCATCTGGCACCCCATGGCGCATCCGGGAGAGATGCGGAGCCATCCGCCCAGGGTGATCATGAAAGGCGAGGGCGTCACTATCACCGACATCGAAGGCCGTACGGTTCTCGATGCCGTCGGCGGCCTGTGGAACGTCAACCTGGGTTACTCCTGCGAACCGATCAAGAAAGCCATCGCCGGCCAGCTTGCGTTACTGCCCTACTATTCGGGATTTCGCGGCACGTCCACCGGCCCGGCGATCGAGTTATCCGATGAGTTATGCCGATTCTTCGAGCCGGAGGGGATGATACGCGCGTTCTTCTCTTCGGGTGGTTCCGATTCTGTCGAGACCGCTCTCCGGCTGGCGCGCCAGTACTGGAAAGTGCGCGGCCAGCTTGACCGCACTAAGTTCATCGCTTTGAGGAAGGGATATCACGGTACGCATTTCGGCGGAGCCTCGGTCAACGGCAACCCCACTTTTCGCCGCAACTATGAGCCGCTGCTTCCTGGCTGTTATCACATTGCCGCGCCCTATACCTATCGCAATCCGTTCGGCGAGACCAACCCGCGCCGCCTCGCCGAGTTGTGCGCCGCCGCTCTCGAAGATGAGATCGCGTTTCAAGGACCGGACACCGTGGCCGCGTTCATCATGGAGCCGGTGCTCGGCGCCGGTGGCGTAATCGTGCCGCACGAAAGCTTCATGCCGATGGTCCGCGCGATCTGCGACAAACACGATGTCCTGCTGATCGCCGACGAGGTGATCACTGCCTTCGGCCGCACCGGCGCCTGGTGCGGATCGCGGCTATGGAATGTCACGCCCGACATGATGTGCATCGCCAAGGCCATCACCTGCGGCTACTTTCCGCTGGGCGCGACGCTCCTTGGCAAGAAGGTGGCCACGGCGATTGAGGGCAACAAGGATGCGTTCGGCGTGCTCGGGCACGGCTACACATATTCCGGCCATCCGGTGGGATGCGCCGCGGGGATTGCGGCGTTGGCAGAGACGCAGAGACTCAAGGTTAACGAGAATGCAGCCGCGCGCGGACCGGAGTTGATGGCGGCGCTGGAAGAGTTGAAAGCCAGGCACGCTCTGGTGGGCGACGTACGGGCTAAGGGCCTGATGGCGGCGCTCGAAATCGTTTCCGACCCTGACGCGAAGACCGCCGCGGATAAGGAGACCATGAGCAGGATCGCGGACGGCGCGTATGCGGCGGGAGTGATGGTCCGCATCTCCGGATGCAATATTGTCTTGTCGCCGCCGCTGGTGATTACGGCAAGTGATGTGACCAGGATTGCCGAGGCGGTGGATGCAGGGCTTCGTGCGGCGGGCTAGCTTGATTCAACCCTGTTCCAGTACTCCGTCCACCTGGTTCCGAATCACTCCCAAGCGCATCCCGGAAATCCAACTTCCGTCCCCGCGGCGCGCGCGTCACCGGCCGCCAATGCTGCGCCGTCGATTCCATCACCACTTCTGACCCCATGCTCCCAGCCAGGCCGCCAAGTGGCTGATGTCGCTCTTGGTCGCCCCAAACTTCCGTTGGATATACGTCGTTGCGTCTCCGCGGGTTTGACGAATCACCACCGCCAGCATCTTCTTGTGCACGTCGATGCCGGCAATGCCTAGATATACCGATTCCATAAGGTCCTCGTGGTGATCGCTGCGCAGCAGAGGACCGGTTTCGTATACAGTCACCCTCACAGGTTCTCCTGACGATGCGATCGCCAGGACCCCCGCCTGCGGGCTCAACAGCTTGCAGGTTTCAGCCGCTAGAGACTGCCCCGCCAGCGCAGACTCCCGCTCGTGTGAACGCGGAGTGTTTCGCCGTCCCCGTGGGACTTCACTCCCACCGCAACGCCCGCATCGGATCGATCCCGGTAGCGCGCCGCGCCGGAACGTATCCGGCAAGTCCGGCGACCACGCCGATGCCCAGCGCCGCCAGCGCCATGGTGAGCAAGTCCGTCGGTTGGATCCCGAACAGCTGAGTCTCGATGAAGCGCGTCGCCACCCACGCCGCCCCCAGCCCGATAGCCACGCCGATCGCCGCCAGCGCCAGCACTTCGCGCATCACCATCCACACCACCGAGCCGCTGTCCGCGCCCAGCGCCATGCGGATGCCAATCTCGCGCGTGCGGCGCGCCACCATAAAGGCCATTACGCCGTAAAGCCCGAGCGCCGCCAGCAACGTCGCCAGACAGCCGAAGACGCTCGACAACGTCGCCAACAGACGCTCGGTGAGCAGCGAAATTTCGATCTGGTCGTCCAGGGTGCGCAGGTCATACATAGGCACGCCGGCGTCCACGTCGCGGACCGTTGGACGCAGCATATTGAAGATACCGGTGGGCTCGCCCTGCGCGCGCACGTAGACAGTCATCCCGGTGACGAAATCGGTCTGCGTGTAAGGAATGTATAACTCGTAGGGGATCTCCTCGCGCATGCTCTCATACTTGGTATCGCCCGCCACGCCGACAATTTCGATATCCAGCTTAGTCCCCGGATCGATGCCCATGCCCACGTGTCGCCCGATGGGGCTCGCGCCGCCGAAATAGCGCTTCGCGAACTTCTGATTCACAATGCCCACTTTAGGCGCGCCCTCGACATCCTTGGGCATGAAGTCGCGGCCCAACAGCACCGCAATCTTGAGCGTCTTGAAGAACGCCGGCGTGCAATACTGCACGTGTGGATCGGGCATTTCCCCCTGCTTGGGCGTGTAGCCTTCAATGGTCACCCAGTTATCCCATTCGTCGTCTTCCATCACCGGAATAACGGCGAAGGCGTGCGATTCCACGCCGGGAAGGTTCTGCAAACGCTCGCTCAGGCGGCGGTAGTAATCGAGGGTCCACGGCCGGTTGTAGCGGCTCAACGTGGGCTCCACGGAAAACGCCAGCAGGTTCTTCACTTCGAAGCCGGGATTCATCACTTTGAGGTTGCGCAAGCTTTGCAGGAAGAGACCGGCGCCGATCAACAACAGCAGCGACAGCGAAACCTGCGCCACCACCAGACCCTTGCGGAGCCGCACCGATCCGCCTCGAACCACGCCGCCGGCCTGATCCTTCAGCGTGCTCGCGAGCTGCGGACGCGTGGATTGCAACGCCGGAACAAGGCCGAAGAGAATCCCGGCGAGCATTGAGATGCCGAAAGTGAATCCGAGCACGGTCCAATCGGGAGTACTCGATAGCGAGAGCGGCGTGTGGCCGGAAGGCAGAAACGCGATCAGGGCCCGATCGATCAGCACCGCCAAACCCACGCCCAGCGCGCCGCCCACCGCGGAGAGCAGCAGGCTTTCCACCAGCAGTTGACGGATCAGCCGGCCGCGCCCCGCGCCCAACGCGAGACGGACGGCGATCTCCTTCTGCCGCGCCGAAGCGCGCGCGATGAGCAGATTCGCCAGGTTCGAGCAGGCGATCAGCAACACCAAGCCGACGATCGCCATCAGCGCCAGCAGCGGTTTCGAATAGGTCTGGCGCAGGTAGGAGCGGCCTTTCGACCCCGGCATCACCTGCATCCACATCTTGAGGAATTCCTGTTTGACGAAGGGCGACGCCTTGGCAAAGGGCTTCTCCTGCACTTCCATATTCAAAATCTGGTGGAAAAGCGGCTGTAAACCAGCCTGGGCCTTTTCAATGGTGATGCCCGGCTTGAGGCGGCCGAAGGTTTGCGTCCAGCGGAAGCGGCGCTCGTTGAGGCGGCTGAAGTTGGAGGGCGGCAGATGGCCGGTCATGGTGATGGGAATGCGGATCTGCGGCGCGAAGCCCGGTTCGATGCCGTCGAAACCGGCCTGGCTGACGCCGATGATGGTCAACGGCTGGCCGTTCACCACGATCTTCTGACCCAGAATGCCGCGGTCGCCGCCGAAGCGCGTCTTCCAGTAGCCATAACTGAGCACGGCGAGAGGATGGCCGCCCTGCATCAGGTCGTCGGATGCGTTAAAGACCCGGCCGATCGCCGCGCCAATGCCGAGCACCGGGAAGAAATTCCCCGAGACGGTTTCGCCGCTGATCAGCTCAGTGCGGCCCTCGAAGGTGGCGCTCACGGTGTCGCGGTGCGTACAGAACATGCCGCTGAATACCTGGTTCTTGTCGCGGATGTCCTGATACATGGGATAGGACAACTTGTCGGGGCCGTTGTTACCGCCATAGTGGCGGCCGCGGCCGGCCAGCATCACCAGTTGCTCCGGGTTCTTTACGGGAAGCCGCTGCAGCAGCAACTGGTTGATCAGCGAGAAGATTGCGGAATTGGCTCCAATGCCGAGCGCCAGCGAGAGCACGGCCACGGCGGTGAAGAGCGGCGCCTTGCGCAAGGTTCGTAACGAATAGCGAAGATCCTGGAAGAATGCGGCCATCGACGGTTATACTGCGCGGCGCGGAAAAGGTTACGAATTTTCGCTACAAAACCTGCTCACGAGTTACCGATCAGTATCCCCGTGATGAACACCAGCAGCCCGCCCAGACCCACCTGCAACGCCGCCGAAAGCGGGGGCGTATCCATGTAATGATTGCGAATCCATGAGATGATGCCGAGCTCCATAATCACCACCACAATGGCCACCGTCATGGCGGCGTGGAAGCTGGGCAGCAGGAACGGCAGCGTGTGGCCGATGCCGCCCAGCCCGGTCATCAAGCCGCAAACCCCGCCGCGCACCCATGGATGGCCGCGGCCCGTCAAGCTGCCATCGTCGCTGAGCGCTTCGGCGAAGCCCATGCTGATTCCCGCGCCCATCGACGCGGCGAGGCCAACCAGAAAAGCATCGTGGGTTTGGTGCGTAGCTCCGGCCGCGGCGAAGACCGGGGCGAGCGTGGAGACCGAGCCATCCATCAGACCGGCCAGGCCCGGCTGAACGATTTGCAGCACGAAGAGGCGGCGATTGGCCTCGGCTTCGTTCGTCAACGCTTTGGCGTCGAGGTTGTCTTTGCCAAGCTCGTCGGCGCGCTCTTCGTGATGCCGCTCTTCCTGCACCAGGTCGTCCAGCAGTTGGCGCAGGGCGGCGTCCTGCGTACGTGCGGATGCGCGCTCGTAGAAGCGGCGCGTCTCCGCTTCCATGGCGGCCACCTGTTCGCGGACGGCCTGAAGCCGCAGCGGCCGAGTGAGCCAGACGGCCTTCCGGCTCACGAAGCCGCGGACATCCTGCCGGCGCACCAGGGGAATGTGGTCGCCAAACTTTTCGCGGAACAGATCGATCAGCCGGCGGCGATGCGTGGACTCTTCCTCGCGCATGCCGTCGAAGATGGCGGCGGTGGAGGGGAAATCCTGCTTGAGCTCGTGGGCGTAATCGGCGTAGACGCGCTCGTCTTCTTCTTCGAGGCCGATGGCCAGGGCGAGAATCTCGCGTTCGGTGAGGCTGTCAAAATTGCGCATTCTAGATAGAATGCCGCGAAACGGCTGCTCACTGCCACTTGGGGGGGACCGATGAGTCTGGCCCGGCCGAAGGCGCGTGCCAGCATCACGCGTGCTAGCATCAACGCATGGCCCTGGCAGATTTAACCAAGCAGATTGCGCAACAGGCGCTGCTCTCCGCCACGGCGCCGTCGAAAGAGCCGCCGGCCGTATCCACGGACGCCCTTGGCGGCGTGATTCTAGGCCAGATCGCCGCCATGCAGAAGCAGCTCAAAGACGACGAAGAGCTGGTGGTGACGTTCCAACAAGGCGCGGAACGAATTCGCGTGATGGAAATCTTTCTCGCGTCGCCGCAGGTAGCGGTGCTGATCGGTCCCGATGCGAACCGTTCGCTCACGCGCGTGGTGGCGGCGGTAGCGTCGTTGCAGCTTGTGTGCAAGACGGCCAAGACTGCGCCCGGCGCGAAGCCCGCCCGCGTGGGTCTGATTACGGCGAAACCGAAAGATTCCAGCGCGTGATCACGCGCGTTTCGCGCTCATAACCGAGCGTGCTCAAGCTCGCCGTCCCCAACGCGAAAAGGCGTCCCGTATCGGCTGGAAGCCCCAGCCAGCACGCCGTGAGGATCCGCAAAATGTGACCGTGGGCGAACAACGCGACGTCGCCAGGCGCTTCGAGAGCGCGCGCAATCACCGCCGTGGCGCGCGCGGCGGCGTGTTCCAGCGGCTCGCCGTTGGGCGTGCCGTCTCTCCACAGCGACCAACCGGGCCGTTGCTGCTGGATCTGAGGCGTGGTGAGCCCCTCGTAGTCGCCATATTCCCATTCGTGGAGGTCAGGGTCAATCTCCGCGGAATCGCCGAAACCCGCCAGGCGGCAGGTATCGCGCGCACGCTGCATCGGACTCGTCAGCACCAGCGCGAAAGTGCGCCCGGCGAGATAGCGCCCGATTTCGATGGCCTTCTGGCGGCCGGCATCGGTAAGTGGAAGATCGGTGCGGCCGGTGTGTGCGCCGGAGCGGCTCCATTCGGTTTCGCCGTGGCGGATGAGCCAAAGTTCGTGAAGCATCGCAGATCGCAGGATACAATACCGGCGCTCTTACCGGGATCCGTCTGTCGGTTGTGTCGTCGACGCAGAGGCGCTGAGTCGCAGAGGATCGCAGAGCAGAAAAGACCTTTGGTATGTTTTCTCCATCCGATCTCTGCGACTCAGCGTCTCTGCGTCGACGACTACGCTTAGCCATTTGCAATGCATTTGTGATGGACTATAGGGAATGCGTCTCTTCCTCGCGGGCCTTCTGATGATTGCCGCTCTTCGCGCCGACACCCCCACGTTGATGCCCATGCCGGTGAAGGCCGAAAGCACCACGGGCGCCCTCCCCATCGACGCCGCGTTCACCGTATCCGCAACCGGCCCGGCGGACCCGCGCCTCCAAGCGGCGCTCACCCGGTTCATTGCGCGCGTGGCCCGCCAGACGGGCATCATCGTCACTGCCCTGAAGCCGGTGACCGGCGCGGCGACTCTGCATGTCGATCTGGCCGGCCGCGGACTCGAATACCCCACGCTGGGCGAAGATGAATCCTACGATCTCAACGTCGCGCCCACCGGCGCCCGCATCAAAGCCAACACCGTGGATGGCGCGCTCCGCGGCCTCGAGACCTTCGCGCAACTCATCGCCGCCGGTCCCGGCGGCTTCCGTGCGCCCGCGATGCACATCGAAGATCATCCGCGTTTCGCCTGGCGCGGCTTGATGATGGACGTCTCCCGCCATTTCATGCCCGTCGAGGTGGTGGAGCGCAATCTCGACGCTATGGCCGCCGTGAAACTCAACGTGCTCCACTGGCACCTTTCCGACGACCAGGGCTTTCGCGTGGAGAGCCACCTGCATCCGCGCCTGCAGCTCATGGGTTCCGACGGCATGTACTATACGCAGACCGAGATCCGCCGCGTAGTGGCGTACGCGCGCGACCGCGGCATCCGCGTGGTTCCCGAATTCGATATCCCCGGCCACACCGCGAGCTGGTTTCCGGGATATCCGGAGCTGACCATCGGCAAGGGTCCGTTTGAAATCATGCGCAAGTTCGGCATCGGCGACGACGTGATGGATCCGACGCGCGAGTGGACTTACACCTTCCTCGATAGCTTCATCGGCGAAATGACGCTGCTGTTTCCGGACAAGTATTTCCACGTCGGCGGCGACGAAGTGAACGGCAAGCAGTGGAACGCTTCGCCGCGCATCCAGGCTTTCGCCAAGGCGCACAAACTCAAGAACGCCCGCGACCTTCAGGTCTACTTCAACCAGCGGATTCAGAAGATTGTGCAGAAGCACGGGAAGATCATGATCGGCTGGGATGAGGTGTTGCATCCCGACCTGCCCAAGGCCACGGTGGTGCAGATCTGGCGCAACCAGGCATCGCTGGCTGACGCGGTGCAGCAGGGATTCCGCGCGATTCTTTCGTGGGGCTATTATCTGGATCATCTGAGCCCCGCAGCGTATCACTATGGCATCGACCCGGCGGGCGGTCCCTCGGAGCACTTGACCGCCGGGCAGGCGGCGAAGATTCTGGGAGGCGAAGCCTGTATGTGGTCCGAGTTGGTGGATGCGGAGACAGTGGATTCGCGCATCTGGCCGCGCATGGCCGCCATCGCCGAGCGGCTCTGGTCGCAAAAGGACGTCACCGATGTGGAAGGGATGTATACCCGCCTGGAGGCGGTAAGCCGCATGCTCGAGTGGACCGGCGTGCAGCACCGCGCCGACTATGCGCCCATGCTCAGCCGCCTGGCGGCGGACCGGCCGAACGAGCCGCTGCGCGTGTTGGCGGATGCTGCCGAAGCCCTCGGACTGGGCCCGCGCCACGGAGGACAATACACCACGCAGACGCCGCTGAACCGTTTCGTGGATGCCGCCCGCGCGGAAAGCGAAAGCGTGCGCGCGCTGGAACATGCGGCCGCGAGGGCCGCCGCCGATCCCAAAGCGAATGCCGCCGATGTGAAGGCGCTGCGCGAGCAATTCACGCGCTGGGCCGCGAACGACGCGCGGTTCCGGCCCTTGGTTGAAGGCAACGCGCTGTTGACGGAAATCGAGCCGCTGTCGGCGGACTTATCGGCGCTGGGAACCGCCGGCCTGCGATTGCTCGACGCATGGAACGGCGCAACACCGCTTCCCGGTGACTGGCTAACTCAGCAGAACGCCGAAGTAACTCGAATGCTGCGTCCGAACGCCGAGGTGACATTAGCCGCTGCCCGTGTAGTCAAGGTATTGTTGGACGCCGCGAGCCATAAGTAAGTGGCACGGGGGGACGTCTGCTCGCGCCACTTACTTGGCGCGGGCCGACCTGGTTGGGCGAAGAGCGGGTCCAGGGGGACCCGCGCGGACCGGGTCATAGGCGTTAAAATCAGCCGATTCCCGCACCGAAGTGCAGCCCTGACAGTGCGGATACATCCCAGAAAGTTCGGGGACCTCGTGGCTGATTACTGTGGTTAAGGCTGTTGCCGGCAGGAATCCTCAGCGGAACTCGTCATCTCCCACAACGCGACTTGGGCCAGCGTTGGGCGAGACACCAATCTCCGAGTTGGGGACGATTCCCCCCAGAGGTAGAGGGAGCCTTCGGTTTCGCGGCGGTTTGCTACGCTCCCTCGCGCATGTCCCACACAACGGCAGGTGTTACAAAGTTAAAATGTGGCTAGATAACCAGTTATGACAAGCGACACGGCCTCCACGGTCACGGCCCACTAGCGTGAAGGTTGAAAACCCAAGTTTGGCCATCACCTCAATCAGCTCGTTTGCCATCACGGGCTTCGAATACGCGAGGTGGTCCTCGCCGGCAGCGGGTATGCCGCTGCGGCCATAGGCGCGTAGGTCGACACACACCACGGCTGCGTATGCATCGGACTGTGATCTACCTTACCCGTGAGGCGGCAGTCCAGGATATCGCCGGGCGATAGCGCGAGTTTGTCGATCTCTTCCAGGAGCCAGGTGCGTGGCGCGTGGGGAGACTGGCGTGAAAGTCGCTCCCTCGATCCTGGCGGCTGATTTCGCTCGACTGGGTGAGCAGTGCGAGAAGCGGAGCAAGCTGGAGTCGACAGGATTCACATTGACGTTATGGACGGCCACTTTGTGCCCAACCTGTCGCTGGGCGCTCCGGTTGTCGCTTCCCTCCGCCAGGTAACCAGGCTGTCCTTCGAGGTCCACTTCATGATCCATAATCCGGATGTGTTTTTGGTCGAGTTTGCAGAAGCCGGCGCGGACCCATTCATCGGCCGCTCGAAAGGAAACCTGAATCTGCATCGGACGATCCAGAGCATCCGGGCGCTTGGCAAGCGCGTGGCTTGCCGATGAAGAGGACACGCGGCGCGCCATCGCCGCAGCCAAGATCGCATTCGCCAGTTTCGGACGGTCGGCCAGGGAAGAGCGCGCAAAGATCCTCCGCCGGCTGCATGAGGCCGCCTCGGCGCGCCTTGACGATCTGACGTCTGCGATGGTTGAGGAATACGGAGGCGTCGTCCAGTTCGCCGGTCTCATCGTCCAGTCGGGCATTAATGCGTTTCAGGCCGCCGAGCAGGCGCTCCAGGAACTTCCATTGACACGCAGCTGGGGCAAGACGACGGTCACTCTGGAGCCGGTCGGCGCGGCCGGTCTGATTACCGCGTGGAACGCGAATGCGCTGTTCATTTGCTTAAAGCTCGCCTCGGCCGTCGCCGCCGGCTGTACGGTCGTCATTAAGCCCAGCGAGTTGAGCTCGCTGCAGACTCGGGTGTTGGGGAGGCGCTGCGCGCGGCCGATCTCGCCGCCCTCGACGGCAGCGGACGGCGGCTCGCTCGCCTATGTGTCCTGGACGCGTTCGACTAGCAGGAATATGGCATATCTCTTCGACGCCGATTTCTTTACGATCAGTTTTCAGGTCCCTGAAAGATGCCTCGCTGATCGGCGCCATTTCAGGGAATCAAAGCGCCGCCAAAATCAGGAAAACGAAAGTCAACCAGCAGGACTGGCGGAAAGTGAATTGTTCGGCCACGAGCGCGGAGCGTTCACGGGCGCCGTGAGCCGAACCGACGGCCGGTTTCAGCAGGCCCATGGCGGAACGTTATTTCTCGACGAAATCGGAGAGCTCCCGCTGGAGTTGCAGCCAAAGCTCTTGCGAATTCTGCAGGAGCAGGAATACGAGCGGATTGGCGGCGGCCGAACCTTCCGCGTTGACGTTCGGCTCATCGCCGCCACCAATGAGGACCTGCAGCAAATGGTTTTGCAACGCGTTTCCGGGCGGATCTCTTTTACCGCCTCAATGTTTTTCCAATCTCCATTCCACCCTTGAGGCAACGGCGTGAGGACATCCCGCTTCTGGTCGGACATTTCCTTCGGACCCTGGCCCCGCGAGTGAATAAGGAGGTAACTGAAATTGCTGAAGAGGCGCTGGAGGTCCTCAAGCGCTGGGAGTGGCCCGGCAATGTCCGGGAGCTGCAGAACGTCATCGAGCGGGCCGTGATCCGGTCATCCGGTCCGAGACTCGAAATCCCGATTCGCACATGAGCTCAACCAGCCCTTGACGTCAGTGCTCGCGAACGCGCAAGCGAGCAAGTGCTGGTTGGCTGCGACGCCGCCGAACCTTGCGGAGGCCGCCACATCCATGGAGAAAGTCGTGCGAGACGCCCGTGCCGCCGATCAGACGATGGAGAATATACGGGCGCTGTTCCGGCGAGAATCGTTCGACAGGAAGGAATCCAGCGTTCCGGAGATGATCCGCGAAGCCGCTCGCCTCGTCCAGGAGGATCAAAACAAGCGAAGAGTTCCCGTCCGATGCGTTTGCGAGGATGATCTTCCAAGGGTCTGCGTTGATCCGATACAGATTCAGGAAGTGCTCATTAATTTGATCGTCAACGCGATCGAGGCGATGGAGAATAACGCGCGCGAGCCCCAGGTAACGATCGGGGCTACGGTGAGCGCTCAAGAGATTGCCGTTCAGGTAATCGACAACGGTCCGGGCGTCGGCGATCCCGAGAAGATCTTCGATGCCTTCGTGACAACCAAGGAAAAGGGCATGGGGATCGGCCTGGCCGTCTCCCGCTCGATTATGGAGGCCCATGAAGGGCAATTGCGGGCGGAGAACAACCCGGACTTCGGCGCAAAATTCACGCTAACCATGCCGCTGCCCATAGTGGCGAAAGCCCCTCACCTACCCACTCGGTCTTAAGACGGTTTCGGTCCACGCGACTTTGCCGATTTCGCCCGCCTCGGGACACCGGGATTTTCCGGCGACGCACCGCGCGGCGGATGCGGCGAGGATTACTTTCGCGCGCGCCGGGCCACCGCATGAAACGGGCCATCTAAATTCAGCGAGATTGGCCCGGCCCCTTATTTTAGGGCTGATGGCCGTCCTTCACATGAAAGTTAACGCTGTGCAGCAACAGGAAATCATCCTGCGCGAAGCCGGGAAAGAGCTCCTTCATTCTCATGATGGCCGCCTGCCGGCTTTCTGCGGCTGAGGTCACCGCGATGAATGTTTCGAGGTAGTGCTGCATGTTCGTGACAACCTCATGACCGCCCTCGCGCCCATGACCGCAGTAAAAGGTCCAGCCCTCGTCACCTGTCTCCCGCGTGATTTGTCTGAGCGTGTCGATCCAGTTGCGGATTTCCGGTTTACCAACCCCGGGTCCGCACCAGGCATGGACACCGTTATAGAGGAGATCAAATGCCATAAAGGCGCGCTGCTCCGGTATACATAAGGTGCTCATGTGCCCGCATTCGCCGCCAGCGTAATCACTCCGTACCTTGATAGTGATGGGGGCCAGCGGAAGCCTAAGCACGGGTT
>JBEKNN010000060.1:0-35033 GCA_049522755.1 Bryobacteraceae bacterium
CAAGACACCTTCTGTGTGGGCTGGCAACCAACTTCGGACGCTCGTCCCGCCTGGCGGACAAGAAGGCAGTACTGAACTTCGGCGTCCAATTTAATTGGATATGTTTTAATGAAACGCAATACTAGTTTCCTTCGAGCAAAGTCACGCACTGGAGGTTGCTTTGGGCGAAATCGTAGAATGCTTTCAGAAGGCGGGTCTCGGAGTCCGCCATCCGCTCCACAAGGTCGTTGTAGCCGTGGTTCACTTCGGAACGGAGTTGTTCGATATCCTGCTTCACTTCCGTCATGTCGGCCTTCACCGCCGTCACGTCGGCTTTGACCGCCGCAATGTCAGCTTTCACCGCCGCAATGTCGGCCTTAGTCGCGGGCGCGTTTTGATCTTCCATCGTGTTCCACTGTAATCATACGAGAAAAGAGCGCCGCCGCGAGGACTGATTCGGACCCGCCCAAAGGCTCCAACCGATAGAATTACGGCGGAGACCATCGCCGGCACACGCCTTGGGCCGCGACTATTTGCCGTGCTTAGCGACCAGGCTGTCGATATATGCGAGGTCCTTTTCGGTCCAGTTCGCGGTTGGCTTGCCCATTACCCTGCGGTAAGGGGCGCCGAGTTCCGCCAAGCCTTTCGGAAACAGACCCTTCGCGGCCGACCTGACCTCTTCGGCGCGATTCTTCCGGTGAACTCTGGCAGATTGGCGCTTCAATGGTTTCGTCGGGCTACGTTTTGATTTGGCCGGACGGGCGGCTACGCCGGAATCCGGGTGGTCCAGGCCAATCGCTTTAGCCGCTGTTCCGGCGGCGCGACCTACGGTTCTTGCTGCGCTGGCAAGGAAGCCGTCAGGCTCGGGTGTGTGTGCGCGGTTCGCTTTCCGTATTGCTCTGGTAGTGGCCATATAAGATCATCCTCTTTCCGGACTGTAGTTCCCGTAGACGGGAATCACAGCACTATTCGGGCACTATCCGGGCACGTTGCTTGCCACATGACGCATCGGTGGAATGCGAGCGGGGGCGTTTTCACAATCGAGAGATCGACTTTTAACCCAGCCGGAGCGTCCTAAAATACAACTATGTACCGCACTTTGATCCTCGCCGCATTGGCGACCGCCGTATTTGCGCAAAACCCGGCGGATCTGTTCAACCGCGCGCCGGCCGATGTCGATCAGGCCCTGCGCGCCCGAATCACGGAGTTCTTCCATTATCACGTCACCGGGGAACACCGCAAAGCCGAGGCGCTGGTGGCGGACGACACCAAAGACTATTTCTACGACGGCAACAAGCCTCGGTACCTCAGCTTTGAAATCGGCAAAATCGACTACTCCGACGGCTACACGAAGGCCAAGGCCATGGTCACTGTGAAGATGCCGGTTATGCTTCCGGGGTTTAACGGGAAGATCATGGATATCCCCACCGCGAGCTATTGGAAGCTGATCGACGGCAAGTGGTATTGGTACGTGGACACGGCCATGAGGAACGCCAGCCCCATGGGAGAGATGAAGCCAGGGCCGCCCCGCGCCGGAGACCCGCCGCCCATGCCCGTAATTCCGTCCAGCATGCAGGAATTATTCGCTCAGGTGAAGGCTGATAAGGCATCGGTCGAGGTGAAGGCGGGATCGCAAGACCAGATCGTAATTACGAACGGCATGATTGGGCCGATCAATGTTGCGGTGCTTGGCAAGGTCGATGGCATTGAAGCGGCTTTCGATCGCGCGGAGATCAAACCGGGAGAGAAAGCGACCCTGACCGTAAAGGCGGCGGATGGAGCCAAAGCCGGCTCTCTGACTGTGCGCGTCCAGCAAACCGGCCAGACGATTCCCATTCAGGTGGTACTTAAGTAGGGCGGACCCCCTTGGTCCGCACGGGTCCCCCTGGACCCGTTTTTTCGCTAATGGATCAACGTCGTCGGGCACGCAGGTATTCCGCCGCAGGCAAAAAGCCGGCCAGGGGGCCGGCTGCGGACCAGGGGGTCCGCCCTACTACTTTCCGCCGATGAGCGCCGGGTTTAGAATCTTGGCCTTGGTCTCGTTGTGCATCTTGGCCATCCACTTTTCGAGGCGCTCCGTCTTGAGCGTCTGGTAGATCTGGTCGCGAACTTCGGAGAGGGGTTTGAAGGTAATCTCTTCGGCGCGGAACAGGTAAAAGCCGTTCGGCTGCCCGATTACGTCCGTGGTCTCGCCGGTTTTCAAAGCGAACACCGCGGTCCGTATGGCATCGGGAATGTTGTCGGTGGGGCTTAGCGTGGCGAAGTAGCCGTCCTTGGCGCGCGACGTTTCGTCGTCGGAGTTCTCTTTCGCCAACTTCTTGAAATCGCCGCCTTTGCGGATCTGCTCCAGCAGGCCGGCGATCTTCGCCTTGGCCTCAGCTTCCGAAAGGATCTTCTTGCCATCGCTGCCGGTCTGCGAGGCCGCCGAGTTACTGAAGGCGATATAGATTGCGTCGGTCTTTACCTGCTGATACTTCTCTTTGTGCCCAGCATAATATTGGTCCACCTCGTCGCCCTCGATCTTCGTGGGGTTGCCTTGGTGCTGGACTTCAGCCTGATACAGAACCAGCGTGCGGGCATACAGAAGCTGCTCTTTAATGGGACTCTCCTGATCCAGTTTATCCGTTAACGCCAGTTGCGCGACTTTATGAAGCAGCGCCCACTCGTCGAGGAACCCCTGGATATTCGCGACGGCGCCCTGACGCTGCTGAGCGTCCAGGTTGCTCAGTATGCCGCGCAGTTCCCCCATCGTCATCACCGTACCGTCGTCGAAGGCGGCGATCTTCGTGTCGGCGGCAAGGTCCGGAAGAGCGGCCGCTTTAGGCGGGGCTTGGGGAGCGGCAGTCTGGGCCAAGACGCAGCCAAGGCAGAGTACGGATAGCGCGAAAACTTTCATGATGTTTGCGGAGTAATCTCCACTTTAACAGACGCAAGTTCATTGCTTTTGGACGGCGGGGCGGGGTGCGGTTTTTCGCGTCGTGGGGTCGGCAGACGGGCGCAGCGTGGCGCTGGTAGTGCGAGGCTCTCCCCGCACGATCTGCGCTCTTCGCCGTCCCTTCGCCAGGTTGTCGGACGCCTTTTGCCTGGCGGCATCGCTGATTTCAATGTGGTTATTCACGCCAATGGCGCCTGCCGTGTGAGCCATGCGCGTGGCGGCGCCTTTGTGCTGGATGATGTCGGTCTTGCCCTCGATAGTGACTACACCGCCTTGCACCTTGAAGCGGAACTTATCGGCGCCAATCTTAGATTTGGCCATCTTGATCCGAATGGTGGCCTCAATCTGCGCGTCCGTCACCCGGACGGGAGCGGTTGGCGCGACGGCCCGTTGATGGACCGGGGCCGGATGTTGCTGGGCGGCAATCGGCAAGAATGCGGCCAGCAGGGCAAGAGCTGCAGTGAGTGGTCTGTTTCGCGTCGTGTTTCGCATAGTGATTCGCATAAGTAAAGAAGTCGCGCGAAGCGCGGATTTTCTCACCTATTCCGTGCTAGAGTGAGGTTTCTTAAAGGCTTTCTGCTTCAAATGCCCGAACAGATCCTGCTGCAAAGCAAAATTCTGGGCACAGAAGAGTTCCTCTTGGCCGGTTCCGCCGAGGGACGTTCTGCGCGCGCAGCCGGTGAGGACCTGCTGGCTGGACGGTCACAGTGGATCACCCTCATCTGCGAAGTGCTGCCCCGCGCCCTGCTCGCCGAGCTGGGGCTGGCGCGGATTCTATTGGGATCGAGCGGCGGCGGGCAGTTTCTGGTAGTGCTTCCGGGCGAAGCGCGGAGTGCGGCGGAGAGCTTTCTTGCGTCCGCGGCGGCGCACGTGAGCGCGCTCAGTTCCGGTAACGTCAGGCTGATCTGGGCGATGACCGACAATCTGGGCGACTGGGCGGTGATCCGCAAGCGGCTGAACGACGAGCTGGAGCGCAAACAGAACGCTCCACTGCCGGCCGACGCCGCTTCGGCCTTTCAGCCGTTCACACCCGGCAACCATGCCGAAACCGACGCCTACTTCGCCAAAGAGCTGGCGGGGAAAGTGCGGCAGGCGGCAAGCGTTGGCTGGTCGCCGGATGCGCCCGGCAAAGTGCTGGTCAATGAGGGCAAACACACCTGGATTGTGACATCGAATCTTTCGCCGGATGGCATCATGGTGGCGCGCCACGCGGCGCCCAGCGACGATGGCAAATTCATCGCGCCCGTGCAGACGCTGGCGCGGCGCGCACAAGGCCGTTCGAGCTGGGGAGTGCTGCGCGGCGACGTGGATTATTTCGGGCTTCGCCTGCGGCGCGTGCATTCCATTGAGGAGCACGTGCCGCTCTCAGTGCTCTACAAGCAGTTCTTCGCCGGCGAGCTGGAAGTAATCTGCTCCATGCCCGAATACTGGAAGAAGGTCACGGTGATCTACTCCGGCGGTGACGATTTCGCCGTGTATGGCGCCTGGGATGCCCTGATTGGCCTGGCGCGCGAAGTGCAGCGGCTGTTCCACCGTTTCACGGAAGAGAATTTGAAAGATTATCCCGGCGCAGAGGGTAAAACCATTTCCATGGCGATCGCGTTGGCGCCGGAGACGTATCATCCGCTGGCGGCGGTTTATGAAGAAGCCGGCCGCAATCTGGATCTGGCAAAATCGGCGGATCGCGATTGCATTTATCTGTTGGGCCGCATTTTAGAGTGGAAGCGCTTGAACGATGCGGCCGAGTTGAAGGATACGGTGACGCGGCTGATCCACGATTTCCGCATGTCGCGCCAGTTCCTGTATCAACTGCGAAGTTTCTATAGCTTCGAGGACGCGACGGACCAGCGGCAGCGTACGTGGCGGTTTCAGCGGCGGTTCAACCGCATTCTGAGCGGCACGCGGGATCGCGAGTTTCAGAAGCTGCGCACACATCTCATCGGCGAGATCATGGGGCGGAAAACTTCGGAAGTGAAACTGCGTCCGGCGGGACTGGTGGGCCTGGAATGGGCCCGATTGGTAACAGAGGTTTAGCTGGTGACAGAGGTTTAGCGACATGCCAGAAGAGCAACCACAACAGCAACGGAATCGGGAAGGCGGGCGGCCGCCGCGTGAAGGGCGTGGTCAGCCGGGCGGAGATCGCGGCGGCGATCGCGGAGATCGTGGCGGCGGACGCTTCGGCGACCGCGGGCGTCCGGAAGGTCCGCCGGAGATCGAGCTGGAGAAGCTTCTAAGCGATAGCCTCTACCTGGATAACCAGGCGCACGCGATCGTGATCCGCATGAAGGATATGGATTCCGGCACCAAGAGCCAGTTGCGGCGGCTCTATTCTTCCGTGCGGCGTGCGGTTCGCGCTCCCGAAAATGAGCGGCAGCACGAATTCGTGATGCTGCGCGCGCGCTTGGCGTATACCATCGCGCGGCACGGCCTGCGCAGCCTGGACCAGATTGAGAAGCTGCTGCTGCAGGTGACACGCAAGAACGATAGCCGCGGTTACGAGCGGTTCAAAGATCTTTTCGAGGCCATTGTGGCCTACAACGAGTAGAGCATGAGCGCACACACTGCACAGACCGAGTTGAAACTGATCGGGAAGCTGATTCTCGAAGGCGAAATGCGATGCGAAACGGGCCTCCACGTGGGCGCGGGCAAGGGGTCGCTGGAAATCGGCGGCTCCGATAATCCCGTGGTGAAGGACGCGTTCGGGCGTCCCTACGTGCCCGGCAGCTCGCTGCGCGGCAAGATCCGTTCGCTGCTGGAGCAGACGTCCGGCCTGGCCGTGCCGTCGGAGCTGGTTTATCTTTCGCGGCGCAAGGGCCAAGAGGTCCGCATTCATCAGAGCGACCGCCCCGACGACGAAATCTGCCTGCTGTTCGGACGCAATCCGGGCCGCATGGAGCGCGTGCAGGGCGAGTCGCTGGAGACTTCGCAGGCCACGCCGGCGCGGCTCGCCGTCTACGACGCGCCGCTGGAGGCCGAGAGCATCACGGCGCAGATGCGCGAGAACCTGGACGATGAGCTGACGGAAGTGAAGAGTGAAAACGCCATCGACCGCATCACCGGGCAAGCCAATCCGCGGACGCTGGAGCGTGTTCCGGCGGGCGCGCGGTTCAAGACGCGCTTCGTGATGGATGTGTTGTGCGACGAAGACGCGCCGCTGTTCTCGCGCGTTCTGGAGGGCTTGCGGTTGCTGGAAGACGACGCATTGGGCGGCGGCGGATCGCGCGGCAGCGGTCGTGTGAGCTTCTCTGGGCTGCGCCTGGCGTGGCGCGGCAAGAGCTACTACGCATCCGGCGCGGCGGAAAAGGAAATTGGCGCAGGGGCCACGCTGGGCGCTATCCAGCAAGCTGTCAACGAAGCCGCATTTGCATTTATCCACGAAGAGTAATCACGAAGAGTAATCATGAGGAGTAAAGCCGAGTAATGAAGCCCGGACTCGCCGTTAAACTGCACCCCACGGGGCCGTGGCGCATCGGACCCGATTCGGGCGCGCGCAACCGGGTGGATGCCATCTATCACAGCGACTCGCTGTATTCGGCGATCACGTCGGCTATGGCGCGCATGGGCTCGCTCGAAGAGTGGCTGGACGCGACCGCTCGATCCGCAGCCCGCGCCAGCGCGCCGTCAGTGTGCTTCAGCTCCTGCTTCCCGTTTGTGGAGGAGATCGAGTTCGTGGCCCCGCCGCGCACCGTGTGGCCGCCGCGGTCGCCGGCGCTGATGTCCGCTCACGTACGTTGGAAGAGCGCGCGCTTTGTTCCGCTAGGTATGGTCCAAACCGTTTTGACGGGGAAGCCTTTGGATGAAAATCGTTGGTCGGTGGACGGCGAAAGTGGTTGCCTGATGCCGGGGAAGCGTCTGGGGCCGTTCCGCACCGGTGTGCGATGGAATGCGGCGGTGGACCGGCTGACCGGCGCCACCGACAGGCATTCGGTAGGATGCATCGAGTTCCGGCCCGGCTGCGGTTTGTGGACGGTAGTTGCTTTCGCCGACGACGCCGCGCGCGACCGTTGGCAGGGACCGGTGAAGGCGGCGTTCCGATGGCTGGCCGATAGCGGCTTCGGCGGCGAGCGATCGCGCGGATGGGGACGCGCCGCGGCGCCGGAATTTGTGGAAGGCCGGCTGCCGGGAATGATCCTGGCGCAGAGCCCCGACGTATGGCCGCCAGTGCAGGAGCCCCCGACAGAGCAGCCTCCAGTTCAGGAACCGCCGGAGGAGCCTTGGTTGCCGGATCCGGATCCGGATCCGGAGTTGCCGCCGGACGATCCCGACCCTTTTTCGGATCCGTTGCCGGCGGCCCCGGCGTTGGCAGCGGTCGAGGCGCCGCCCGATGCGGAGCCGTTGCTGGTTGCCCCGGCGCCGGCAGCGGCCGAACCGCAGTCGCCGCGCGATCCGCAGCCGTTGCCAGCCGCCCCCGCGCCGGCAGCGGCCCAACCGAACGCTCCCGGTCTCACGGCGCACTGGCTGCTATCGCTCTTTTCCCCCGCCGCCGCGGATGCGGTGGAGTGGAGCCGCGGAAGCTACACGTTACTGGAGCGTGGCGGGCACGTTGAAAGTCCCGCGGGCTCCGGCGCGTTGAAGAAGTTGGTGCAGATGGTCGCGGAAGGATCTGTGCTGTATGCGCCCGTGGCTCCGCAGGGCGCGGCCCCGGACGTTGCGCCGGACGGCTTCGCGCATCCGGTGTTTCGCGCCGGCTTCGCGCTTTCTATTCCGCTGCCAGAGGCGAGTTGATGCGCTACCGTCTCTCCGTTCTCACGCCCACGCTGGTCGGCGACGGCCGCAGTCTGAGCCCTATCGATTACATGGTCTGGAAGGACCACGTCAACGTACTCGACCAGTGGCGCATTTTCCGGCTACTCGCCAAAGGGCCGCGTCTGGAAGCTTATCTGGAGCAGCTCAAGAAGTCGGAGAAGCTGGATTTCGCGTCATGGGGCGGCTTTGCGCAGAACTTCGCCGGCCGCCGGATACCGTTCGAGAACGCCGCCTATTCCACTTACTGGAATCGAGCCATGGGCGAGAGCCTGCACATACCCACGTTCGCCGCGGGCGCATCCGGCCCCTATTTGCCCGGTACGGCGATCAAGGGCGCATTGCGCACGGGCATGGCGTTTGCGAACTGGCGCGACGGCATGCTGCAGAATGTGGCCGAGCGGGTAAAGGGTGACCGTCCGGCACGCCAACCGGCGCTGATAGCCGAAGAGCAGGCGCTGGGCCCGGCCGGGACGAACCGCATGAAATTCGTGGGCGCGGGCGATTCGGGTACAATCGCCGTTTCGCAATTCAAAGTTTACCTGCTGCGTACCTCCACGCTGCAGCCGCGCGGCGCGAACTTTGCATTGGGATGGAAGCGGAGCCCGAGCGGCGCGGTGGATGGCGCTCGGCCCGACGACAGTACGCCTGCCTTCGCCGAGATGGCCGCGCCCGGAGCGGCGTTTGAAGGCCAGTGGGACGAGAAGAGCTTCTTTCTGCAGCCCGAAGTGCGGCGTTCCATCCGCTGGCACGAAGGCTTCAACCGCGAGAAGATCTTCGAAGCCGCCAACATTTATGCGGCGGGGTTGTTGACGCTGCAGCGGCACTACGCGTCGTGGGCCGGCATGGGTCTGCTCGACCAGAACCTCACGGAACTAGAGCAGCGCGTGGAGCAAGCACGGGCGAAAGGCTCGTGCGTGTTGTCGATCGGCTGGGGCGGCGGCCTGCCGGCGAAAAGCGCGTGGCTCGATTCGTCGAACGCCGATTACCGGCAGATCTTGCAGCAGTTCGGCTTCTACAACAAAGCGCTGGCGACGAATTTGCCGTTCCCCAAGACGCGGCGGATCGTGTTCCTGAATAACCGGCCTGCGACTCTTCCGGGCTGGGTGGAATTGTCGGTAGAGTAATCGCAGGCCCGACTTGCAGTTCTGCGATACAGCTGTGTCCACTGTGTCTTGAACGATGGAAGGGCGACGCCTTGCCACCATCAACCGAAGCGGAACAACCGGGAAGCCGCCGCGACAGTTCCATGACCAGTTACTGGCAGCCGCTGTCGTCCTCGGATACCTCCATCCACGTTCGCTGATTGTCGTCACCGAGGACGAACTGACGAACCGGATCTGATCAAGGGTAACGCAGTCGCACTTATCCGGATGCAGTAATCTGGTGGCAGGTAAGTCGCGTCGTGGCTTCGCCATCCGCAGGCATGGCAGTTTGTGTGACTCCGGTCTCGTCGCACTCGACCGCACGGTGCTCGCCGACACGCCGCCCCTGAATTGCAGACGACCACGCCCGAAGCTTAGTCTTTCATTTTGGCGAACTCTGAGGTTCAGGTAAAGGGCCTGAGCCTCTGCGTTTCGAGAGCGCGATGCATCCTATTTCTGAATGACAGGTCGGACGTTGGAGAGTGGACTGGAATTGCCGCTGTAATATGCCGCGAATACAAGTCGTCGGGCTGCAGGCCCGTCTTCTCTGCAATCTGCGCCACAAGCGCAGGTCCGACCTCGTCGCGATCGTGGAAGGCAAAGGTATAGTTGGGCCCATCCCGGCCGTTTCAGCCGGCGGTGAGATCCACTCTGCCATGCCACCCCCCATCCAATACGCAGCAAGGCAGCCAACAGTTGCTTAGCCTTGACCGATTTCCAACGGCTCATGCCACCGAAAAGACCTTGGCGAAGGGTTCGGGAACTTCCTCGCCGTGATCGATACAGTCCGCGGCAACTCGTAAGGCAAGCGCACGTACGGCGGCGATCGCCGACTCGCGCGTCGCGCCATACGCCATGACGCCCGGCATCGACTCAATGTCTGCCCACCAGCGGCCGTCATCCTCACGTCCGACTACAATCGGAATCGATTCCAGCGTGACTGTCTCCATCGGCGCCTCGCCTTCATTGTCATGCCGGAGAGAGAGCCAGTGCGGCGGCCTGTCGCGTCCCAAAATAGCCGGCGATCTGTGGAAGGAGAGTTCAAGCGCGAGAAGATCTATGCCGCGGACTGCCGGCGAAGAGCGCGTGGCTCGATCCGCCGACGCGAGGCATCGTGTTCCTGAATAACCGGCCTGCGACTCTTCAGGGCTGAGTGGAGTTGTCGGTAGAGTAGACAGCGTCACAACGCGCCTTCATTCGTCCGGCTGCCCATCGGAAACGCCATGCTGACTCCCGCCAAGTTCACGGCGATCGACTTCTGCCGCATAAGCTCTCTTAAGACGCATGATTCGGTCCTCCAGTCCGGCGCAAATCACTGCCGGACTTAGCGCGTGAAGCTCTTCATCTGACAGAGCCTGGAAATGCGCCGCCCATTCGGCCTCCACCTCCGGGTTGAAAATCTCCCGATCCAGCACGCTTGTGGCGTGCAGGTTGAGCGCGCCCGGAACCATGAGCCGGTATTCATAGCGTACCGGCGAGTCGTCAACTGGCGTCTCGTGCTCTATTTCATCTACCGAGATGTGGCAAGGAATTCCAGCGGCTTCCAACACTTCACGCGCATTTGCGGCATCGGACGCCGAGAAACTTCCCGGGAACGATGCGAATGTACAGGCGCAGGCGGATTCGCCGATCCACGCGGGTGGCGCAGAGGCTTCCACTTGCTGCGGGGATAAGTCTCTTAGCGCAACTTCTTCGTCGTAGCACTTCTGCGCTACGCCGGTAAGCTCAGACCGGTCGAGGTCGCGCAATCCCTCGTCGGAGAGCGAAGCATAATGGCGGCGGAATTCTTCCGGATCGATTTGCAAACGGATCACCTCGTTGGCGGCGGGCCCGCGTTTGAGAGGACGCGGTGAAGGGGTTCACACACTATCGTCCTAAGAACCCAGCATCCTCAGCGCCCGGTCCAAACTGCGCCGCATACGGTTGAACGACCCCGCCAGCACGGCGATTTCATCCTTGCCCCGTACCGGAAGTTCCGGCATGTCCATCTTCCCCACGCTGATCTGGTCAGCCATCGTCGAAAGCCTGCGCAACGGCTGCACCACGGTGAACAGCAGCACCAGATCCAGCAAAATCAAGCTCGCCACAAATACCGCCGCCAAATAGATCGCCAGCCTTTGAAACGCCTGGTTTGCCATCCGCACCGGCAAGGTCATCGGCACTGAGACAATCTGCGCGCCCACAATTTCGTTCGGCTGCCAGCCGAATCCGTTGTTTGATCCATAGCGGCGGATCATCGCCGCCGGAGCCGCCCGCGGCACACTGTGGCATTCCAGGCATGGCGGATTGGCCTGAATCGGCCGCGCCAGGTAGAGCGATTGCCCCGTGGGCGTATCCCGCTCGCCCACCAATTCCCTCGACCCGCCTGGATGGTTGCGAAACATGTTGACGATGTCCGCCTCCCAATCCACCGCGCGGTCGCGCAGGTTCGTCGGGTTCAGCGTCGCTTCTTTGTACGCATAATCCGTATAGCTCGCACGCAAATAGTCGAAGTTTTCCGTGGCTGCGAATGCCGGAACCGTCTGCGGCAGGAACGACCGCTGATGTTCCTGCTCGGTCTCCAGCAGCGGTTTGATCTGTTTGGTGGTATAGTCGCGGGCCGACTGCATCGCTTCCATCATCAGGCGCGCCTGCCGCAGCACTTCTTCCCGCGCATCGTCTTGCAGCAGGCGATGCGAGACTGCGGCCGCGATGGCCAGTCCGGCCCCCAGAACCAATCCTAGAATCAAGTTGAATTTCGCCAAAAGTCTCATTTGGTTACCGGTCCGAAGCTGGTCACTAGCCCAACCGTGATCTATCCTACTGCCGCGGGAACGCGACGCTCTTTGCGGCCATAATGCGGAAGCTCCAGGCTACCATTGCCCGACTGTGTCTGTGACAGTCGATGTGATCCACGGTTTGCGGGGAGAGGGGCTCATGGTTCCCGGCGTCCCCACTTACTGAACGATTTCTAGAATGTTGCGTGTCGTCTCCGGCCTATTGGGCCTGCACGTACGCGATGGTCTCCACGATCTGCTGTTTCAAGCTCGCCTGGCCGGTCGAATCCGCCAGGTGTTGCAGCAAGCCTAGCGTTCCGGACGGATCCCACGCGGCCTGCGGGATGCTGTCCGGCTTCGCGAACGCCGCGCGGATGATCGAAAGCACATTCCGCGTCTCGTCTTCGCTCAGGGCGTTGATGCCGATCATCTGCGTGATCAGGATCCCAGCTTCGTCCCCAAGCTGGCCCGCCCCCAAATCGTTGGCGCGGCCGATGATAAGAGATTGTATGATCTCCGCGTGATATTGCTCCGCTGTCAGGTTCCCGGTCATGCGCCCCGGGACCCATCTGCCATCGGGCGTCCGAAAAGGGTCAGCGCCGGATGGGGTTGCGAATGTCTGGCGCCCCTCCGCGGTCTCGCAGGTCAGAACCATGTTAGCGCCGGTCGACGCCATGAAGGCCTGCCCTCCCTTCAGGCACGGGGCGCCAACCGAAAAGTGAATGACGGGATTGGCCAGTTTGCCCCCGACGGTCCACACCTCGCTCCCACCGCCGAAGTCGCCCTTCTCGAACTGCCCCTTCACCGACCATCGCCCGCTCGTGTCGGTCCAACCGATCACAGGACCCCAGTCAGTCCCTCCCTTCATCGTCGTTCTGACGCTGACAGGTTGGTTGGCTGCACCGGCAATCGCAATCTCAAAGCGATCGCCTATCAGAAAATCTCCGCCGGACGGACGGGTTGAATTGGTAATCTGCACTACCGGACTTTGGGCGAATGCCGGAATGACGGCTACCGCCAGGATGAGCGGAACTCGCATAGCGCCTCCGGTCCAAGTTTATACCAGCGTTTATAGCGGCGGGTTCGCAATGCG
Source organism: Bryobacteraceae bacterium (assembly GCA_049522755.1). GTDB lineage: Bacteria > Acidobacteriota > Terriglobia > Bryobacterales > Bryobacteraceae > PALSA-243. Next base: position 12,652 of record JBEKNN010000060.1, read on the forward strand.
TATCGCTTAGGGAAGGCATGGAGACTGACCAGTACCAGTAGGAGCGCGCCAGTGAGCGTCCGCCGGTGAGGGATGCTAACCTGCCCCTAGCGAACGAATCGCGGGTGTATCATCACTGATCGGGTGCCCGCCGCCGTATTGCCCATGAGCAAACTCGATGCCTTTCTCGCGTACGCCGAATCCAACCGGCTGGTGGTCAGTTGCATCGCCGGATTCCTGACGGTGTGCATTGCGTGGCTCGATTGGCGGCTCTTCGACGTTTCCATCGGCTTCCTCTATCTGATTCCCATTCTCTTTTCAGCGCCCGCGTTGAACAACCTCCAGATTGGAGTCTTCGGGGTGATTTGCGGCTACTTGACTGAGGCCCTCGATCCGGCGCAGGGTACATCGGGAAAGACCGGATGGGAATTGGTTGCAGGCTTCAATCCCTTTCACTGGGCGCCGGGCACCATGGGGCGTCTGGTGGTGGCGATAGCCGGCTTCACCATGACCGGTTTCTTCGTCGCCGAGCTGAACCATCGCCGCCGGATGCTGGCCGAACATCTTGCCGAGCGCGATAAACACATCCTACTTCGCATGGAGGCGGAGCGGCAGCTGCTCATCCTCATCGAAACCAGCCCGCTGGCAATTCTCACCTTGAACGGCCGCAGTGAAGTGGAGCTCGCCAACGAATCCGCCCGCCAGATGCTCGGTTTTGACGCGGAGCCTCTGCGAGGATTGCCCGTGGAGCCGTACTTGCCGATCCTGGGCCGCATGTTGCATAGCTATCGCGACGGCGCCAATTTCCGCACCAATGTGGAGTGCAAAGCCTATCGGCGGGGCGGCGAAGTTTTCCTGGCGAACGTGTGGCTTTCGACCTACCAGACTTCGAGCGGCCCCGGACTGGCTGCCGTGGTGTGGGACGCTTCCGAGAACCTTCGCGACCGCGAAGGCGCGGGCCTCGATTCCATGATGGCGACTTCCCGCGTTCTGGTGGGCGCGCTCTCGCATGAAATCCGCAACCTGGCCTCCGCGGCAGCTTCGGCCTATTCCGCGCTCGCCTCCGCGCCCCAGATCGCGCAGCACGATAGATATCAGGCTCTGGGCGCCTTGATTCGCGGATTGGAAAAGATCGCCTCCGCCGGATTGCAGATGGCGTCGGGGAATGAACACGTGGTGGCCGGCCTGGCTACGGTGCTGGATGAAACCCGCATCGTGATCGAGCCTGCGTTGAAGGAAGCAGGCATCGCGCTGGTCTGGGATGTGGCTGGTTCGCTGCCGCTGGTGCAGGGCGATCATCACAATCTGCTGCAGGCTTTCTTGAACCTGGTCCGCAACAGCCAGCAGGCCATGGAAGGCCGGGAACGCCGCCAGTTGCGAATCGCCGCCACCGTGGAAAACGATGCCGCCGTGGTTCGCTTCTACGATTCCGGACCGGGCGTGGCTCACCCCGAAGATCTTTTCCGCCCGTTCCAGCCGAATGCCGCGCACAGCGGCCTGGGCCTTTATATCACGCGCGCCATTCTGCGCTCGCACGGCGGTTCCCTGCGCTACGAACCGCAGCCTGAAGGCAGCTGCTTTACAGTGGAGCTCTGGCCAGCGGAGAATATGAGTGAGGCTTAATGCATACCGAACTTGCGGTAATTCGCGCTTTGTTAGTGGACGATCACGCTCTTTTTCGCGAGAGCCTGGCCCATGCGCTGGCCGGTGAGCTGTGGCTAGACGTGGAACACTGCGCCAGCATTCGCGAAGCGCTTGTGCTGCTTGCGGAACGCCATTTCGACATCGTGTTGCTCGATCACGATCTGGGCAACGAGCGCGCCTCGCAATTTCTGCCGGCGGCGCGCCAGAGCGGCTTCGAGGGGCGTGTGCTGATTGTAACGGCGTGGGTGAGCGACACCGAAGCGCGCCGCTTGCTTCGCCAGGGCGTGGCCGGTATTTTTCTCAAGGAATCGCCGCTTAGCGAATTGAGCGAGAGCATTCGAACTGTGGCGGCCGGCGGCACGCTGCCCGACCGGTCTTTCGGCGGTGCGCAGGAATCCGAAGAAGGCGCTTCGGTCTTCACCGATCGCCAGCGTAAGGCGCTCCGGTACGTGTTGGAAGGCCTTTCCAACAAGGAAATTGCGTGGCGTTTGCAGATTTCCGAGAGCTATGTCAAATCGATTCTGCAGAGCCTGTTCCAAAAGACCGGCGTGCGGACGCGCGGCCAATTGGTTCGCGTGGCATTCGAACAATATGAAGACCAGCTGTAGCCTCGGGGGCAAGAGAGAGGCTAAAGTGGCGCCTCCCTCGTCGACATAGACTTGGCCCCAGCGACGCATGCGGTAGATCAGCGAGGCCAGCTTACGGGCCGTGGCAACGACCGCCACACGGCGTCGTGTTTAACTCACCTTCTCGAACACCACGAATCCATGCGCCGGGATCACTGCGTTTATCTGGCCGTTATTCACCGGCAGCGTCGCGCCGCCGTTGCCGATGTTGTCTCCTCCGTAGATTGCCGCGTCGCTGTTGAAGATCTCCCGCCATCCGCCCGCCGGCAGGCGCGCCGGATCAGTGCCGATAAAATACCCATGATCGAAAGGCGCGTCATTCAGGCTTGCCAACGCCAGTAACTGCTGCCCCGGGGGACTGCTCGGAACGCTGCGCGTGAACGCGATCACACGGTTGTCGTTGTGCACGTAGATCACATCGAGTGCGCGCGACCGCGCCGCGGCCTGCGCCATCACTAACCGGATCAAGTCCTGATAGAAGCGGAAAAGGAACTGGCCGTCACCCGTCCGCTCGCCGATCAGGTCTTCCTTATTCAAGAAGAAAGTGTCGTACAGGAAATACTTTGCCGCGCCAATCTCTTCACCCATCAGGAACATCGGCGTTCCTGCCGACAACGCCGCCAGACCAAATGCGAAGCGGCTGCGCGCTTCGGCATACTTCCGCGTGGCTCCAATAAGCGGCGCTTGATTCACGGCAGTCACAATAGTGCGCTCAGTGTCCTGATCGTTGCCGGCCTCATCGTGGTTTTCGTGATAGACGATCTTGTTGTCTTGCGTCGCCAGCAGCGCTCCGGCGAAAAAGTCCATGTTGAGCGGTCCCGGCGCCCCGAAGCCGGCATTTTTCAGAAGCTTGGCATAGTTATCGCCGTAGTCGCCGTCGCCAATCAGATGGTGATAGAAATCCGCATACCAAACAGAATCAAACCCAATGCCGCCCCGATCCAGGGATTGCGTCATCGCGCTCCAGCCGGTATGGTCCTCGGCGATCAGGAACGCCGATGGATTCACCATCTTTACCGTTCGGGCGAGTTCCCGGAGAAACTTGATGCCGTATAGATTCGCGCTGCCGATGGATTCTCCATTCGCGTTCAGCGTGTTGTTCTGATGAATGGCGTCGGTCAGGTCCACGCGCAGTCCGTCAAAATGAAAGTCGTCGAGTACAGCCGCCGCGCTGCTGGTGAACATCTGGCGTACGTTCTCCTCGCTGAAACGCGGAGTGTATCCGGTCGACCCGTTGTTCAGGTATCCACCGTCGGGACTTCCCGGGTAGTCCGCCGGCTGCCCCTGATACCAATACCAAATGTTATCCTGCGGCGTCACATCCGGGTCCGAATCGTACCCCCATTCCGACCGTTCGTTGTTTGCCGTGGCGAAGTGATTGTACACCACGTCCAGAATGACGGCGATGCCCCGCTGGTGGCACGCGCGCACGAAATGCTTCATTCGATTCGCGCCGCCCGCGCTCGTCTGCATGCAATAGAACAGCGAAGTTCCATAACCCCACTGCAGATCGCCGTCGAATTCCAAAACGGGCATCAGCTCCACTGCGTTCACGCCAAGGTCCGTCAACTTGTCCACAAACGCCATGGCATCGGCGAATGTTCCGGCCGAAGTCGAAGGGAATCCGAGCGAGCCCACATGCAGCTCGTAGACTATAAGATCCTCGATGTTCTGCGGAGGCAGTTGCGGACCGGCGTATTCGCTCGCCCAGAACTCCTCCTCGGGAATCAGGGTGCGCTTCTCGACTCCCGTGTCGTTGAAATCCGCTGTCACTTGATCGGGATCGGAAACTATCGAACAACTTACGATCCCGTCCAGATCCAGATAAGAACCTGCATAGTGCGCGCCCCCTGGATTGGTTACGCCACGGCCCACCTGGTTGCGGGAAAAGATGTCGACCTTATAGGTCGGCGTGCCCTGTTCATTAGTGATCCGATACATGTACAAGCGGTGTAAGTAGTCGTCGAAGCCGGCGAGTACGGGCGTCGTCGCGAGGTCGCTTTCCCAAATGCCCCCGCCCTTCGATGCCAGCGGCACGACCACTGCCGCTGTGTCCACGCCTGTGCCGTCGTCGGCGACATAGCCTGTGGGCGTACCGCTGCTCAAGTCGAACGGAGCGAAGACTACTTCGATGTTCGTGGCGTTCGGCGCCCACGCCGCGAACCGAATCGCCGGCTGTTCCGACCCGGACAGGAAATATTTCTGCGCGCCGAACCTCCGCCCCGTTGCGAACCAGTAATCCTGCGCGATTTCGCCCGCCGCGAGCGCAAAGCTTCGATAGCGGTCGCTTGAGTTTTCGTCCGGCGTCTCAGTCACCACCACCCACGTATTCGGCGCTCCCACGATATCGGCCGACACGCCCCATTGGAACGTAGTTCCGATCTGGCTCGCGTCGAATGAGACAGTGGCGCTGAAGGCGTCGCAGCCAGTCTCATCTTGCGATGCCGCCATGGGCGCTTCCGTCCATTGATTCGAAAATTGCCCGGCGGCGTTCCAGCTTCCGGAGACCCGGACATTGCTGAACAGGTGGCGCTTGATGCCACTATGGAACGTGAAATTGACTGCAATTTGCGCCATTTGCGATCCTCCTTCGCGACTGGCAGCTACAGGGCTACTGAGCACGAGGATCTCACAAAATAGGCGCGTTTGCGCGTGTTCGGCTCCTCAGTTTGCGGTTTCCCACGGCTCTCATAAAAGTTGCTGGAACCAGGTACCATGTATTAGCGTATACCATGCATTGTGGAGTACTCGAAAAACGAGGATCGGAACCGGCGGATTACGCAATTACGGAAAGGCATTTTGGAGCTGGCTGTCATGGGAGTCCTTTATCACGAGCGGCATTACGGCTATTCGTTGGTCCGGGTACTCTCCGAAAGCGGCTCCATCTCACTCAAGGAAGGCACCATTTATCCGATACTGGCCCGGCTGGATCGGGACGGCTTAGTCCGCTCGGAATGGGTGGAATCCGATCAAGGGCCTCCGCGCAAGTACTACGCGCTGACGTCGTCGGGCCGGCAGCTATTCGATGAGCTGAATCAAGAGTTCGATCTGTTGGTTTCCCTGGTCCGACAGAAGTCGAAGGTTCCGGAGCAATCCGAACAAACCAGGAAGAAACTTGTCGTCCGAAAGGCGTAACAACGTGAATAACTACCCGGAAGCGGTGGCGAAGATAGCCAGTGACTATTTGGAGCGCGTGAAGTCGCAGCTCTGTCTGGTTCCTTCGCGTGAGCGGGATGAGTTCCTGAGGGAGCTTCAGTCGCATCTGTACGAGGCCTATCGCCAAACGCCGGGCGAGGATGACGTCGGGCGAATCCTCGAGGTGTTGCGGAACCTCGGCGAACCTGCCGAAGTGGTGTCCGACCGGTTGGCCGGCGCGATGGTGCGTTCCGGCGCGAGGCGCAGCCTGCCGCTGTATATAGTGGGCGGGATCCTGATCGCTATGTTCGGAGTTCCGCTGGGGTTTGGCGGCGTGGGGGTGCCGGTAGGCCTGGTGTTCGCGCTGGCAGGCATAGTGCTCGCTTATTACGCGACCGCGGGAAGCATCCTTCTAGCCGGCGCGATGTCTATGTCGATGGGTCTGACTCGTATCTTCCTGCCGCATTTATGGGACAACCTGGTGACGCTCCGCTATATTCAGATGAATGGGGCGCCGGGTGAGTTATTCGATCACTTATCCCGCTCAGAACAAGGGTTTCTAATGATCCTGATTGCCAGCGTGTTAATCGCCAGCGGATTGGGTATGCTGTGGCCGGGAAGGTACCTGCTTCGGGGGCTACGTTTCCTGTTTAGTCTGGTCTTTGACTGGACGCGGCGGTTGGCGCAAAGCGTTCGCGGGAAACTGTGTGGGGACCATCATACAAGGCCTCATGTGGGCGACGTCTCGTTTGCGAATAATGGCCAGTGACTGCTATGGCGTATGGTAACTAGTCACTTAGTGGAGATAGAACCGGAGATAGATTGGTCAGCGAGCCACTCTTTCAGCCGGTCCGTCCATCCCATAACCGGGGCGGGCTTCTTAGTCGGCCGGAGTCCAAAACCGTGCCCGCCATAAGCGTAGATATGCATTTCACTCGGAATGTGGTTGGCTTCCAGTTCCAGGTAAAACTTCACCGTGGCCTCGACGTGCGAGCGGTCGTCGTCGGCGCATACCAGGAACGCGGGCGGCGCGTCTTTCGGTATGGGAAATAGCGGCGGGGCGTCGGGACGGTTGGCGCCGGGGCGATACGCCGGATAAACCGACACGGTGAAATCGGGACGCGAGCTGACGCGTTCCACCGGGTCTGGCGAATCCGGCTTGCCGGCGTCGAATCTGGTCTCCATCATGCCCGTGACTTCCCCACCCGCGGAAAATCCCGAGAAGCCGATCCGCTTCGGGTCGAGATTCCATTCCGCCGCGCGGCTTCGCACCAGGCGCACGGAGCGTGCGGCGTCGGCATACACTTCGCCCGGCAGAGTGTAAGTGGACCCCGGCGCTTTGGCCAGGCGGTACTTCAGCACGAACGCCGCGATGCCCTGCGCATTCAGCCAATCGGCGAATTCCCAGCCTTCCTTGTCGATGACCAGCTGGGTGTGGCCGCCGCCGGGCGCGACCACTATCGCCGCGCCGGTGGCTTTTTCTTTCGGCGGAAGAAAGACGTAAATCGACGGATAATGAGTCACCGTGAAGTTAGCGGGCAACCCGGCATACTTCGGGTCGGTAGAGGGTTTCGATACCTCCGCCGCGGTGACTCCTTCCGAGCCCGGCGCGCCACCCGGCCAAAGCCTGATCTCTTCGCCGCGGGTGGCGGCGAGGGAAGAGCCCGCCAATAGAAACCCGCCGCAGAACAGACCAGCGCAGAACATCTGGAACTTAGTCATGGCACAGCCTCCGATGCCGTTACGGCACATCGCCCTTGGGCAACGCGCTGGACACAAACTCGCTGAAATCGTGCTTCAACTTAGCGTGCGAATCGCTATCGATATATAACATGTGGCCCGACTGGTAGAAATCCCATGAGATCCGCTTGTGCATCTCAGGGTGCAGCCCCATGTGGTTGAACGTATATTCCACCGCGAAGTACGGAGTCGCCAGATCGAAGTAGGCCGCGGCAACCATCACCTTCATGTACGGATTCTTAACCATGGCGTTGCGCAGCATGGCGGTGGTATCGCCGAAGCCGTTTTGCACGGCGTAATCCCAAGGTTGAATGCCGCCGCTGGGATAATAGTACATATCGGTCTTGTATCCCAGCTCAGTGCGCATGTAGTTAGTGAAGACGGCCGTGAACGGCGGCGTGATCAGCGTGCTGGAAGGATCGAACTCACTGGTCTCGCCGACATTGAGGCCGGAAGGACCTGTCAATCGTCCATCATAGCGCCCGATAGTAAGCTCTTTGTCGCGCAGCAGCTCGCGCGCGAAATGTGAGACGTCGAAGCGCAGGTTGGTCTCTTCCAGGTAGCGCGCTTCGAGTCCCGTATAGCGCACCAGCTTGTCGATGACGGCCTTACGCTCGGCGGGGGAAAGGTCGTCGCCCTTGGCGAGGGCCGCGGCATATTCACCCATGGCGAAGCCCTCAGCTTCCTTGAGAAACGATTTCAGATCTTTACGCTGCAAGTCGGCCGCCACCTTCTTGTGGTAGTAGGCGTCAGCGGCTTGAGAGGGCAATTGTAACTGGTAAACCAGATCGTCACTACGGCTCCAGATGGTCTCCAGGTTGAGCGTAGTTCCTATCAGCACTATGCCATTGAAAGCGATGCCGCGGTCGATGAGATAGCCCGCCAGGCCCGCCGCGCGAAAGGTTCCATAACTCTCGCCGGCGATGAACAGCGGCGAGAGCTGGCGATTGTTGCGCGAGATATACATGCGCATGAATTCACCCACCGATTGAATGTCGCCCTGCACGCCGTTCATGCGCCGAGCTACTTCGATTGACTTGGCGCGGCTGTATCCCGTGCCCACCGGGTCGATGAATACGAGATCGGTCTGGTCGAGCCACGTATCCTGGTTGTCCTTCATCTGGTAGGGCGGAGGCGGCATGCTGCCGTTCGGCTCCAGTTTGGGACTGCGCGGCCCCATGCCTCCCATGTGCACCCACATCGACGCTGAACCGGGTCCGCCGTTGAAGCAGAACGTGAGCGGACGCTTGGTGGTGTCGGCGGCGCCGTCGAGCGTATACGCCATATAGAAGATGTGCGCTTCGGTTTCGCCGGCTGCGTCCTTCAACGGCATCTGCGCCACAGTCGCGGTGTAGTTGATGGTCTTGCCTTGCACTGTCACGCTGTGATGCGTGACCACCGGCGTTTCATCGATTTCTCCGCCGATAGCAGGTCCGGGACCCGCCACGCCGCCGCGGCCACGGCCCCCAGGGGTTGCGGCAGGCGTTGGCGCAGTGGCTGCCGGAGTTTGCGCCGGGGCTTGAGCTTGAGCTTGACGGCCTTGCGCGGAAGCCTGCGGCTGAAGCGCCATCAGAGAGAGAAGAAGCGGCGCAACCACAGCAGTGGCGCCGGCGAGACGAATTGGGTACATGGGTAAATGATATTCCAAAACGCGGGTTCCGCGCAGCCGAGGACGGGAGCCGATCGGGAGCCGAGCGCCCGGAGGGCCGGCTGATTGACTGCGCCGTTCACGCAGGGGTCCTTGCAATTAGCCCCCCAAGCGGCACGGTAGCGAAGAGGCCGTGAAGCTGACGTTCCACGCAGTGAGAAACTGAGGTACCATAGCATTTTGGCGTGGTGGCGAAGCTGGCTACGCATCAGTCTGCAAAACTGACAACATGGGTTCGAATCCCATCCACGCCTCCATTTCATCTTTTCCTCGCACGCATGAGATAGCCGCCCTGTCGCCGAGCCGCCAGGTATGAGATATTTTTATTGGGGGCTGAGGCTTTGAGAGCGCCCCCAGATAGCGTTTGTTCCGAGACGGCGGGATAGCCAAAAGGGAAGGCAGAAGTCTGCAAAACTTCTATTCGAGGGTTCGATTCCCTCTCCCGCCTCCAGTGCTTAATCCTTGGAACGTCTCGGTCCCGCCGCACTACATCTGTTGACGCTTTCAAGAAAAGAAGTCCCCTCGTAACTCGACATTTTCCGTGGCGCTCTGCGATTGCATGGGACTGCGTACGTCTTGTCGCCGGCCCTCGGCGCCGCTTGCGTCACCGACGCGTGGTGGGCAAACACCGTTGGCCTGCAATACGTCCCCGCCACTAACCCGTTGCGGTTCTCCATCGACACATGCCCTCGGGCCCCCTTACAGCCGTACCTGGCGGCTTAGTCGCAATCGTTGCGCCGCTCCGGCCGTTACGATTATGTTTTGGCAGCCACGCTCCAGCCTACTTTTTCCGCAGCCTGCCAGGACTTTCTGAGGAGGGACGGCGTCATCTATCGCAACCATCGCGATGCCTCGCAGGCCCATCCGAAACGCCCTGCTCAAGAGAAACTGGTTTTGCGATGATATGCTCGCCGAAAATGAAACCGATCGTAGCTCTCCTCTTTTTCGCTTTCGCCGCATCCGCTCAGGATGTCTACGACGTCATTCTCTCGGGCGGCAGAATCGTCGACGGAACGGGCAACGCTTGGTTTCCGGGCGACCTCGCCATCGCCGGCAATCGCGTCGCCAAGATCATCGGCGCCGGGCTTCTCGACGGCGCGAAAGCCAAGGAGAGAATCGATGCGCGAGGCTTGGTGGTAGTGCCGGGTCTCGTCGGCCCCCCGTGAATTTTGGTTCCTATTGGGCGCGACGACCGTTCGCCAATGTGAAAGGTATGGCTGCCGGCAAGGCGACCTCCTCATGCGTAACGATCATCTGTTCGCCTGGCGTGTACCCCGTGTCGGTGGCGCCGACCCATGCTGGAGTTCATGTTTGAGACGGCACGCACGATGACGCACCTTGTTCTTTCCGGTGTTACCGCTCGCTTTCCAAAGGCGAGGGAGCGGGATGGTTGGCTATCACCGCGGGCTGGCCAGCTTTGCGTCCGTGTTCCCGGTCACTGCCCAGTGAGGGAGGAACTGCAGCCAACCTGCCTACGGGGCAATATTCGCGAACGTCTAACGTTAATATCGGGAGCAACGCCTTCACCGTTCATCCCTATTACGCGATCACCGCATTTCCGGCAAAGCCGATTGAAACGAGTTGGCGGGTTCATTATCTCTGGAACTGGACAAACAATAATCCTCCAATAACCACAGGCGCGCAAACCACTCAGGCCGGCCAGGCCATTCATTTCAACGCAACGGCCGCGTACAACCTTTGGAAAGGCCTATGGATCGGCCCTAACGCCTAATACTTGAAGCAGATTACCGACGGAAAGATTGACGCTGTGCCGCTTAACAACTCGCCTGAACAGGTGAGTGCGATAGAGCCCGGAATGGTTTGGAACAGCGGAAGCTGGTTCTTTTATGCCAACGGGTATCAAGAGTTTGGGGCGCAGAATCGCGCTACCGGCCATAAGCTGGCGCTGCGAGTCGAGAAGACCTTTAAGTGACCGGGAGATAGATGAACTCACAGCGTAATTGGAGACTCTCCCATTACGCCGCCGACTATTGGACAACGTCTGCGGATGGTTGTCCACCACGATCATAAACGGCTCGGATCTTGTATTTCCTGTTTGCCCTGGACACACGTGCGACAGCAAAGAACTCATCGCGGCAGACCGCACCTAAACGCCGCCGAGGTCTGGCATAATCACGAACGCGATCCGGACTCTATTCTTCGCCCCATCGCCCTGCGCGACGTCCAACGCAGGATCAAAGATCAAAACGAATGGCGACCTCTACGGCCCTTTGTTGGAGGAGTCTTTGGCAGTTGGCGGTCGTCACGGTAAATGAGGCATCCCGGCCGAAGCAATCTGAAAAATCTTGGGTACCGCTGATGGCCTTACCGCAAATGATACCGAGTTGGCGCCGCGCGACGTGAGAAGGTTGAGGCGGCGCAAGGGGCGAAATTCTCCGACCGGTGGACTCATGGTGGTCCCGAAACCACTCCACCGGCAAAGCGATTACACCTGCGAACACGCGAGCGGGCGCAGCACGATACTAGTTACGTTCGAAACGGTTGGCGGGTCCAGCTTGAACTGCGGATCGCTGGATAGTTTCTTCCAGTCCGGGTCGGCGGAGAACTTATCCCAGCCTGCTTCGAGTGCCGCGACATCCGGGAAGCCGAGCATGTAGGTCAGGCTCGGCAATCTGGGTCCGATCAGCGCATCCGCATAAAAAACGCCGGCGGCGCCGGCTTTCGCGAAGATGCCGAACTCGCCGTGATGGAACATTTCCACCTTGCGTACGTGGTCCATGTTCGTCGGCGACACGTACTGGCGCAGATGGTAGATACGCTTTTCCTTCTTCGCGGCGGCGGCCGGGACGACGAGTTTGGGATAACCCTCGAAGGCGCGCAGCAGGGTGCTCTCGATGTTACTGTACGGCGGCGCGCCCCCGGGTGCATCCCAGAAAGGCGCCGCGGCCTTCATAAAGACGGGGTCCTTTGCCAGTTCGAGATCGGCCGTCACCAGGGTTTCGAGTTTGGTGGATGGCAGAAGAAGGTAATAGGCGGGCGTGTCCGGACCGAAATAGATGGAGAAGGCCCCGATGGGCCCGATCCCGAGCCGGTTCAGAGCGGGGATCAGCGCGCCGGCGAAATAGTTGTCGGTTAACCGCGTGCCCGGCCCGCTTATGAGCTGATAGCGCCGGAGGTCATAGTATTCGGCCGCGGCGTTTGGGCTGCTGGCGGGCGATTGGGCGTCTGCGGTGGCTGCGCCGGCTGCTGACAGTGCCGATGCTGTGAGAGAAGCGGAGAGAAAATTTCTGCGGTCCATGGTTTTCCAAGAGGGACGATTCAGATTTTATCAGAGGATCAGGCTCCCCGGATTCAGTTCCGGCGAGCAGAGCTGTTGCTGTTGCGGATTGGATCGCCATGAGTACCAAGGTAATGAAATCGTTGCGATTTGCCGAGTTCGGACCGCGGTCGGTGTTGCGAATCGAAGAAGTCGCGATTCCGGAGCCCGGCGAAGAGGAAGCCCTCGTTCAAGTGAAATCTTCAATGGCAAGGCCCGCGACCTGCTTGCCGCCGGACAGAAAAGTGGCATGTTCTTGGGCATAGATCGCGACTCCGGCAAAGTGGTATGGGGCGCGCAGGTGGGTCCGGGCGGTCAGTCTAGCGGAACGGAATGGGGCTCGGCTACCGACGGCAAGCGTCTCTATATCGCCATCACCAACAGCGCCTTCAGGATTGGCCGATGCAACCTTCCGGAATTATCGCCACCGGCGGCATGTGGAGTGCGCTCGATCCGGCTACCGGTAAGATCCTCTGGCAGACTGCCGAGCCGACGGGAAGTTGGGCGTTCGGTCTGGTTTCAGTGGCCAATGGCGTAGTCCATGCCGGAGCGATGGATCCAAAGGGCTACATGCGCGCGTGCGCCGCCGCCACCGGCAAGTTCTCTGGTCCTTCGCGTCGGGCGGTTCGGTGGCTAGCGGTCCGGCGATTGCCGAGGTATGGTCTATTGGGGATCGGGATATCAACATCTGAACTGCCCGACGGTGTTCTATGCGTTCGAACCTGCAATGCTTCCACCCACTGCGCGGGCAAACGACCGGAAATGAGCGAGAAACGAGAAGGCTGCTCGCAATTCCGCTCGTGCGTCTTGAAATCGGACGTGTATCGTCGGATCGAAATTCATTTCCGATCTGTAAAGACAAGCTTGAGGTGGAAGCCGTGTGCATGAATCGCGCACGTATGGCTTTGCGCGGGGCGCCGGGCGACCCGCATCCCGACCGCGACAGCCAAATTATTCCCGACTCCAAGATCGCCGACCAAAACCTTCTTGAACGAACGGCCCGGACACGAACAGTTTTTCCGCGCTCTCCAGGAGGTTCATGTAGGCAAGGTGCTCGGCCACAGAAGGAGCCAGATCTTCGGCCCGAGCAATCGCTTTACTAAATGCGACGAAGACGTTCTTCTTCAGCGTTGGCTTCAGTAGTTCTGCGTCCTTTTCGTCTGCGTCTGCGGCATTCCCAATCTCCTGTCGCATCGAGCCGATTCTGACCTCAGTCGCCTTGAGAAACTACATGCGTCTTGCCGTTGCGGAAGTTCCACGGCAAGCCGGACATGCGGGACTCTCAGCTAAGCAAAATGAATGAATTGTATAAACTTGAGTTCCATGAGAAATCGCGAGAGGAGCCTTCCGGTGTCGCGATGACGACACAAGCCGTCCGGCCTACGTCTCCAATCGCATAGATCCGGTGATGGCGCTCGCCGTAGATCCGAGGGCAGGCGGCGGCGCGGGGCATCATACGGTCGGCCGAGGCGACTCTCCCAGGTTGGACTTCCGGATCAGGCGATCAATGGCCTTAGGCGTCTTGAAGTCACAATGCGAACTCTCTCTGGCGTTCCGGCGACCCAATTGGCCAAATCGGTACGCCTTCAGCGCTCAAACACGGAGACTTCGCCAGTGGACCGGATTTGGACCAGTTCTTGCATGTCATTTGTGGGAGCCCAACAAATGGCAAAACTACTCAGCGTGCTCTACGACGGCCGGATCGCGAGGCAGTTCCATGGAAAGTAACAGCGTGGAGCAAACGGCAGGCAGCATAGGCAACGGCCATTACAAACCGCCTTTCCGATTCGCCATGGGAGGCGTTCCGCTCGGAAATGAATTCGAGTTTGTGACCGACAAGGAGGCGTACGCCACAATCGAGGCGGCGTGGGATGCCGGCGTCCGCTATTACGACGTAGCTCCGTGGTACGGGCTAGGCTTAGCCGAGCGGCGATTTGGGAATTTCCTTCATACCAAGAACCACAGCGAATACGTGCTTTCCACCAAAATTGGCAAGCTGCTTAAAGCTTCGAAAACCGCGAAGAATAGGGAGTACTTCCCTTTTTCGCCCTCGCCCAACGATGTGGGATATGACTATACGGCATCCGGCGCGCGAAGGTCCATCGAGGATAGCCTGCAAAGGCTAGGTATCGACAGCATTGATATTGCGTTCGTTCACGACCTCTCGGCGGACAACAAGTATCTTCCGACTTCCTGGCAGGAACAGTTCGCGATTGCACAGAAGGGCGCTTTTCCGGAACTGACTCGCATGCGCGAAGAGGGTCTGATCAAAGGATGGGGTATTGGCGTCAACACGCCGGAACCCATCATGCGGCTGTTTGAAGTTGCAGATCCCGATGTCTGTCTGCTGGCTTCGCAGTATTCTCTGATCGATCACAAGAACGCGCTGGACCATGTGTTTCCTGCGGCCAGAGCCAGCAAAGTGTCCTTTGTGGTCGGCTCGGCGCTCAACGCGGGGTTCATCTCGGGCAGCCCACGGTATAACTACGGAAAGGACTCGCATCAGATTCCTCCGGCGTTCATCGAAAAGCGCAAGAAGCTGCGCGAGGTCGCAGCGAACTATGGAGCGGATCTGCGGACTGCCGCTCTGCAGTTTTCCGCGGCGCCCGATGTCGTTGCAGCCCTGGTGGTGGGTTGCAGGAGTGAACGGCAAATCATCGAGGATTACACCTCCATGCAGACCAAGATACCTGTGGAGTTCTGGGCAGAGCTCAAAGCGCAAAACCTGATTGAGCAAAACGCGCCGGTGCCAGCGGCTAGCGTGAAGGCAGTCGGCTTTTAGAGATCGACAACGAAAAGGAGAAATGTTATGAGCAAAACACAGACCATTTCAGCTGCAGCCTCTGGAACCCTTACCATCGGGGGCGATCTCACGGTCAACCGGATGGGATATGGCGCGATGCGCATCACAGGGCCGGGGATTTGGGGACCTCCGGCAGATAAGGCCGCCGCGCTTGCGACACTGCGGCGGACAGTCGAACTCGACGTGAATCTGATCGACACCGCCGATTCCTATGGCCCAAAGGTATCGGAAGAGTTGATTGCAGAAGCACTGTACCCATATCCAGCCGGTTTAGCGATCGCCACCAAGGGCGGATGGGAGCGGCCGGGTCCGGGCCAATGGACGCACAACGCGAGCCCAAAACATCTCACCGAAGCTCTGGAGGGAAGTCTCAAGCGTTTGCGCGTTGACCGTATCGACATTCACCAGCTCCATGCCCCCGATAATGCCGTCTCCTTTGAGGCTTCTGTGGAAAGTTTGGCCAAGCTGCGGGAGCAGGGCAAGATCCGGCATGTGGCGCTCTCCAACGTGACCCGCGAGCATATTGAGCGCGCCCGCAGAATCGTGCCGATTGTTTCTGTCCAAAACCGTTACAGTTTCGCCGACCGTGAATCGGACTTCATCGTGGATTACTGCGAGCAGAACGACATCGCTTTCCTTCCCTGGGCTCCGCTCGGTCAGGCCAAAGAAGCACATACTGCGATCAAGAAAGTGGCGGATGAGCTTCACGCTACTCCGCTGCAGGTGGCCCTGGCGTGGCTGCTCAAGCGTTCCAAGGTAATTGTACCTATCCCTGGAACTTCGTCGGTTACGCACGTCGAAGAAAACGTCGCAGCTGCGGGTCTGGAAGTTCCTCAGGCGGCTTATGACCGGTTGTCCGCCGTGAGCCATCCGCCGGCCAGCCTTCGCGGCTGAGCGGCGCGAACAACAATGAGACAGCTAATCTTCGTAATCCTCCAGGTATTCGCCGCGCTCGTCGCCGGCACGGTCTTTCCGGCCGCGCTCCGCGCACAACAGACCATCACGGGCCAAGCCGCCCTCGCCGGCTATTCGCAGCAGAAGCCAGGTGTACGACGAAAGATCAACGTGGCCGATCCGCCGGAGCCGAATCCAGACGAATCTGTCGACAACGGGTCCGTTCTCATCAAAAGACCTGACCGCGTATGGCCAATCGCACCGGCTGGATTCAAGGTCGAACTCTATGCCGGCGGCGATGCGGCCACTCCGATGCAGCGCTCCGAGAATAAGCAGGAGACTCACCCGCCCACCTCCGGCACATTCGTGATGCCGCGCATCATCCGCACCGCGCCTAATGGCGATCTGTTCGTGGCGGACTCGCAGGCGGGGTCCATCCTGGTGCTGCGTGGGGTCACTGCTGCCGGCAAGGCCGCCACCATCAGCACCTATGCGAACGAATTGCCAACCAAAATCAAACATGGAGAAAACTAAATGACATTCAAACATCGCACCGTCGGAATAGCTGCCATACTCGCGGGGGCCAGCCTTACGGCCATTATTGCTGCAGATGATGCTAAGAGCGTTGCGAGCGGCCATCGCGAACTCCTGCTACAAGCGACTCAATCGTGGAACGGCAAGCCGTACACACACTATCCAACGGGCCAGCCGCAACTGACCACGATCAAGGTGACTATTGCGCCGCATACTGCCTTACCATGGCACACCCATCCCTTCCCGAATGCCGTCTATGTGCTTTCAGGCACTCTCACGTTGCAAGACAAAGCCAGCGGCAAGACTCAGGTGGTTCATCAGGGACAGGCCGTCGGAGAGTCAGTTGACGATATCCATCGGGGTGAGTCAGGCGACGAACCCACTGTGCTGCTAATCACCTATGCGGGCACTCCAGGCGTTCCGACCTCAATCCCTGCTAAGGGCGAGAAGGCAGAGTACTGAATATGTACTCCTGAATGGGATCGAAGCCATGGATCCAGAACAGTTGACCTGCGTTGAAACGTTGAGACTGGTTCCGTTGATGATCGAAGATGAGAGTCTGATCGACGACACAAGTGACTTCGGCTCGACACTCGACACATTCGCCCGGAATAGCTTCTTCTGATTGCGGAAGAAGATGACGGCTTTGCGAATCTGGCCCTTCGACTGCATCGATCACGATAATGGCCCAGGAGTTTATTCCCAGCCGCATACGCGACACTCTCCGCCGCGGGTGGAGGCGAGTTCGATGGAGGATCGCGGCAATCGTCGCCTTCACCGGGACCTCCACACTTCTGATCGTCTGCCTGGCAGTCGCTGCTTTGAACGTAGTGGTGCGGCGCGAAAGCGCCAATGTGGTGGAGAAGCAGATTCAGCTGTTGGTTCAGGCGAGCCGGTCCGTCGCACCCGCAATTCTAGATCATGCCAGCGATTGCACCGTGTCACCGTCGAGTTCCGGCGAGCTCAAGCCACTACTGGCGTACACGGATGAAGCGTTTCCCCAAGCCCAGTCCTCCCTAATTGTAGAGAGCCCGCGAGGTGAGCAGTCACTTCTGCCAGGGTCAGACCGCGTTCTCGTCAAACATCCGAACTGGTTGCTGGAGGCCGATTTCGCGGGACTCGTGGTCGATCGGGGAAAACTCGAGATCCGCAACGTTCTGACGCTGCAGAAGGACGCGTGCAAATTAACAGCGGTCTTCAGCTTGCCGCTGGGGTCCGAATTGGCCAAACGACTCTCTTTGGCAGCCGATGTAGCAGTGACGCCTGTCTCCCCCAGCCGGTTTCGTGTCCACCAGGACGGGCGCGTACTCCGAACCATAGAAGACAATTTCATGCCTGGCATGTTCCGTCCGGCTGGCGTTGTGCTGACCGTGCGCAACTGGGAAACCGGCGCACTGGAAGACTGGATTGCATACAGCGTTCGACCCAGTTACTTAAGCGCCTTCAAAGATGTGGCGCGCCTCGGCAGCCAACGGGCGAACTGGGTAGGGCTTCTAACCGCGCTTTTGCTTCTGGTCGTACTTGTTAATGCTGCGGGAGTGGGGATGTGCATCCGCCTGGGCAGCAGTATCGCTGTAGCCATTGATGACCTGAGTGGTGCGGCGCGCCAGATCGCAAGCGGCAACTTCGCGTGGCGGTTACCGGTGCGCAGCAACGACCAACTGGGGGATCTGAGCTGTAACTTCAACGAGATGGCAATCGCCCTGGAACGGCTTCAAAAGGAGGAGGCTGCGGCACTGCGGATCGAGAGCGAACTTCAGGTTGCGCGGAGCGTTCAAGAGTATTTGTACCCGCGCGTGGCGCCCGTGCTGCGTGGCGCCACCGTGGCAGGACAAACCCTGGCGGCGCGAACGGTCGGGGGCGATCTCTACGACTTTCTCGATCTCGGCTGGGAGCGAATTGGGATCCTCTGTGCGGATGTGAGCGGAAAAGGAATCCCGGCCGCCCTGATGATGGCGAATCTTCAGGCCGTCGCGCGAGCGCACCTCCAAGAAGACAGCGACGGTGAGGGTGCACCGGCCGGCCGTCTCGTTGAAAAACTCAATCAGGAGATCGCCGGCCGCTTTGGAGACAATCGCTACGCGACTCTGTTTTGGGCGGCGTACGACACCCATACGGCCGTCCTGACGTATGTCAACGCGGGCCATCCGTCGCCGATTCTGATCGGCGCAGGCGGCGAGATTGAAAGGCTGAATTCGGATGGTTTTCCGATTGGAATGTTCGGGAATGCGCGATACACGGCGAAAGATGTCCGGATACGACCGGGAAGCCGGTTGATTATCTTCAGCGATGGTATTACCGACGCCCAAAATGCCGCCGGCGAAGGCTTCGGGGAAGAAAATCTGATTGACTGTTGTACAACCATTGCGCCCGCCATTGATGCAGAAGGTGTGGCCGAAAGACTGATGCAGGCAGTTGTCGAATGGTCAACCGGGACCGAGCAGTTCGACGATACGACGGTCGTTGTAGTTGATGTGGCCGCGTGATGAGCGAGGGCGTCGGCCGAAACCTGCCGCCTACGAGCAAGTGCACTTTGGCCATTCCAACCATTTTGGCATCGATCTGGCGAAAGGCTTCTTAGACCCTCCCTCTCGCCTCGATCGACACGCTGGTTGGCAGGACCGCCCCCAGGAACGCCGGGAAGGGCGGGGTACGACGACAGCTCAATCCATAGATGGCATTTCGGCCCACGGAAGAACTATTGGAAAGCCGATGCGGAGAGCTACACCGACGATGCCAAGCTCCTTGCCTGGAACGGCCTGCTTCGGAAGAGAACCCTCATGCGCCACCAATTCAGCGCCAAGGGATCCGGCAGATGACGTTGCCGTCACAGCTTTGGCAGAATGACAGCGTTCCAGCCGCCGCCCAGCGCTCCGATCGGGAGCACGCTGGCGTCCATACGCCGCAGTAAGATGTCGACGTCGTTCCGATGTGTTCGATGTTGTCCACCAAAGTGGTCAAAACGCGCTCAAACACGGTGGTGATTCGCCCTTCCATCTCTTGCGGGTCGAGCCCGGTATATTGCCATGCGACGGCGATAAGCGGCGTGTCGCCGAGACGTCGTCTGCTGACGGACTGGCGACCCGAAGGCTCGTGCACAGGTGATTGCAGATTATGGCAGACCTAAGGGCGCGCTTTAGCTTGCCTAAGCCGGACAAGCTGAAGCATGTCCCACCACACGGTTGGCAACCCAAGTGCATTCATGCCCGTTGAGTTATGACACCTTTAAAAAAAATCACTAAGAATCATCGGCTGGGTTTCATCGGCCTCGGACATTTGGGATCGCCAATGGCGCGCCGACTGCTGTCCGCGGGGTTCCCGATGGTGGTCTACGATCGTGAGAGTAATCAGACGGAGGCATTGTCGACTCTCGGCGCCGAAGTAGCTCGCGACCCTGGCAAACTGGCCGCCGAAGTGGATGTGGTGCTGTCCTGCGTAGTGGACGGAGCTGCCGTGGAGGATATCTACCTGGGTGCTGGCGGGGTCCTGCGAAACGCCAGACCCGGCGCCCGGATTATCGAGATGAGTACGGTGGCTCCGGACACCTCTCGTAAGCTCTACAGGGCTGCCCGCGAGCTGGGAATCTCTGTACTGGATGTGGCCGTCTCCGGGAGTGCGCCAGTCGCGGAGGCTGGAACATTGACGCTTCTCGGCGGCGGCGATCGCCAGGACTTCGACGCGGCCGAAGCCGTTTTCGCGGCCATCGCGAAACAGTGGTTCTATATGGGCCCAAGCGGCAGCGGCGTGGCCATGAAACTGGTGGTGAACACCCTCTTAGGTACCGGCATGCAGGCGATAGCGGAAGCTGTGGCGCTGGGCGCGGTACTAGGCCTGCCGCGGGATCTGCTGTTTGACACGCTGGCCAAGACCGCCGTCGTCTCGCCCGTGCAAGCCGGCAAGCTGGCCACCGCCAAGCGGCATGATTACACACCTCAGTTTCCGCTTCGCCTGATGCACAAAGATTTCGGTTTGGCTTTGGCGGCCGCAGCGCGCGCTGGCCTTTCGCTGCCTGCCGCAGAAGCCGCGGCAGCAGTTAACGCGGCGGAGACGGCGAACGGCGAAGAGGATTTCTCGGCGGTGGTGCGCCGCATGGAACAAGAGGTTGCAACGGAGATCTCGGTGCCGCCGGCTGCATAGGAGCGAATCGATGGTATGGAATTTGTTTTCGACCGGTCCGGATTGGATCCTCGCGTTCATTCGCATCGTTCTGGGACTGGTCTTCTTCGCCCACGGCGCGCAGAAGGTGCTGGGTTGGTTCGGCGGAGCCGGTCTGAAGGAAACGCTAAAAACCATGCATGAGTTTCTGCACCTGCCGATTCCGCTGGCTTTCCTGGCGGTGATGACGGAGTTTCTCGGCGGCGCGGGCTTGATCGTTGGCTTATTGAGCCGCGTGGCGGCGATCGGAATCTGCGTCACCATGTTGTCGGCGATTGCGATGGTGCACGGCCGCAACGCTCTTTTCATGAACTGGTTGGGCGATCGCAAGGGCCACGGCTTCGAGTATCACCTGTTAGCCATTGCCTTGGCGATCGCATTTGTAGTACGGGGCTCCGGCGCAGCGTCGCTCGATCGCCTCTTATATATATCGCAATAGGAGTAATTCAAAATGAACTTACGAACACTGGGACAGAGTGACCTGAAGATCACGCCAATCGGTATCGGAGCTTGGGCGATTGGCGGCGGAAAATGGGAGTTCGCGTGGGGCGCGCAGGACGATGCAGAGTCCATCGTCGCTATTCACGCGGGGCTTGAGCGAGGCATCAACTGGATCGATACGGCCGCGGTCTACGGGCTGGGTCATTCGGAGGAAGTGGTCGGCCGGGCCGTCCGCGGGCTGAGCAAGCGCCCTTATGTCTTCACCAAGTGCAGCCTGGTATGGGATGAATCCGGAACCATTTCCCACAATCTGCGAGCGGCCTCCATTCGAAGGGAAGCCGAAGCCAGCCTGAAGCGATTGGGGCTCGATGCGATCGATCTCTATCAAATCCACTGGCCCGCCTGGAAGGGCAACCCGGAATCAGCTTCTCCCGGTTCGATTGAAGAGGCCGTGGAAGAATTGGCGAAGCTCAAAGCGGAAGGCAAGATACGGAATATCGGGGTCTCGAACTTCAACGCGCAGCAAGTGGCGCGTGCCATCAAAGTGGCGCCGATCACATCGCTTCAGCCGCCATATTCGCTGCTGGCTACCGAAGTTGAGGACTCGACTCTGCCGTTCGCGATGCAGCACCAAATCGGCGTAATCGTCTACTCACCGATGGCTTCCGGTCTGCTGAGCGGCGGTATGACGCGGCAGCGGATTGCGGCAATGCCCGAAGACGACTGGCGAAAACGGAGCACGAACTTCCTGGAGCCGGCGCTTACCCGCAATTTGCACCTTGTAGAAACGCTGCGCTCTATTGGCCAACGTTACAACGTGACGCCTGGCGCGGTAGCGATCGCCTGGACGTTGCGGAATCCGGCGGTCACCGGGGCAATCGTGGGCATCCGCAAAGCTCAACAGGTGGACGGCGTAATCGGTGCGGCTGAGATCGAGCTCGATACCAACGACCTGTTGGAAATCTATCAATCCATGGCGCTGCAGGCTGCGTGATTGGGATCGTGTCGCAGGCACGGCTGCGTCTGCGCCACGCCCTCAATGTGTCGATAGAGTGTCGATTGGCCGACACCGAGGGTGGAGTATATGGTTATAATGCGTCGTAAATTCCCCCTGGGCCGTCGATTGCATAGGGAAGCGAAGGCTTGAGCTATGATCCAGATCTCCATTGACGGGACTCCCCATGACGTGGCAGCGGGAGATCGCTTGATCGACGCGATCAATCGTGCCGACATACCACTGTCGCAGGTCTGCTACCTCCCGATATTAGGGCCGATCCAGACCTGTGACACCTGTATCGTGGAAGTGGATGGCAAGCTGGTTCGCGCCTGCGCGACGGTGACATCTGCTGGAATGAAGGTCTCCACCACGGCGGGACGGTCGCACGCCGCCCGCACCGAGGCGTTCGACCGCATTCTGCACAATCACGATCTTTACTGCACGGTGTGCGATAACAACAACGGCAACTGCACCGTCCACAACACCACCAAACTGCTCGCCGTGGAACA
>JBEKNN010000061.1:0-34414 GCA_049522755.1 Bryobacteraceae bacterium
CGGCGACAGGACGAATCAGCTTAGGGAAGCTATCGGGCCCGAAAGGCTCCCTGAACGAGCTCCAGATAGAAGTCGGAGCCCACCTGCTAAGGTTGCAAGGCGCCCCGTCCCAATCGAGGCTTGGCGATAGACTCCATTTCGCTTATCTTTCCGACGAGATCGGAGACCCGCGGAAGCACGTCGCGCTGAAGACAAACACTCCGGCCCCGAGGTAAGTCGTGGGACAGACGCTTTCGTCTGTCAACCCGCTGGTCTCAGCGCCAGGCAACTCGCCCACAAATATCGGACAATAGAATCGGCGCGTCGCACTCCCCTCGATGGCGATCCTCTCACTCCTTCTCCCGATCTTCGGAGCCAGCCAGCTCTATTGGGCCTGGCGCGGATATTTGTTCGCCGCGGCGCGCATCCGATCGCGCGGCCGGCGGTTGGCTGTGTGCGCGGCGGTTCTGGCGGCATACGTGATCGAATACGAGTTTAACCTCGGCGCCTGGCGCGAGCGCGCAACGCCCGTGCGCCTGACGCTCAGCGAGGCGTTGCTGGCCGCGCCGTTTCTTTGGTGGGCCGCCAGTTCGCTGGTCGCTTTTCTGGTGGTGATCCTGTTCGCCATCCCGAGAGGAATCGTTGCCGGCGTGCGCTGGCTGCGCGCCAGGCGGCTCGCAACCGGCCAGGAGATCCAATCGCCGGCTCGGCGAGATCTTCTGGCGCGAACCGCCGCCGTGGCCGCCGGCGCCCCTTTCGTGGCCGGAGCATACGGCCTGCTTTACGGGCGGCTCAACCTCCAGGTCACGCCGCAGGCCATCCGCTTGCCGCGCCTGCCGCGCGCCTTCGAGGGATTCCGCATATGCCAGCTTTCGGACATTCATATTGGCCCGTTCATGCCCGCCGACGAGATCCGGAAGTACGTCGCCATCGCCAACGCCCAAAAGGCCGACATGGTGGTGCTCACCGGCGATTTCGTCACCTTCGACCCCAACACGCAGCAGCCGGTCGTCGATGCTCTGCGCGGCCTGCGCGCGCCCTTCGGCGTCTACGGCAGTCTGGGCAACCACGATTCGTGGGCGGGCGTGGAGGATTCGATTACCGAGCTGTTTCGCCAGACCGGCGTGCGGATTCTCCGCGCCGCCAGCCTGCCCATCGCCGCCCATGGCGACTCTTTCAACCTGATCGGCGTGGATTTCCAGAGCCCGCGGCGCTTTGGGCCATCCCCGCCTGTAAAGCGTCTGTTGGGAAATATCGAGGGTCTCGTCGACCCGAATCGCGTAAACATCTTGCTCAGCCACAATCCCGACACCTTCGACCGCGCCGCCGAGCTCGGGATCGATCTCAGCCTCGCCGGTCACACGCACGGCGGACAGGCTGCCCTGGAATTCATCAGCCCCGAGATCGCTCCCAGCCGCCTGGCGACGCCGTACGTCGCGGGTTGGTTTCATAAGCCGGGCGGTCAACTCTATGTCAACCGCGGCATCGGCACCATTTTCATTCCGATCCGCATCGGCGCGCCGCCGGAAATCACCGTCTACACCCTTTCGCGCGGTTCGATCTAACCTTCCGCACCGCATCCGTGGTGGGGTATGCTTTAGCTTGCCACCGCCGTCGTTGCCGCGAAGCGGCACGCGGTGAGTCTTCGCCCGGCCGGCGGGAAAGCACACCCCACCGCTGAATCGCTCGACAAACTCGACTCTTTGATGTTCAGCCAGGCTGTAGTAAGCTCCCTTTGATTGGAAAGGTTGACTCATGAACTACGCACGTCTCGCTCTCGCAGCCGTTGGCGCCTTCGCGGCGTACTTTGTCCTCGCGGGTCTCTCGTTCGCTCTGTTTCCCTCCCTCGCCGACGAGTTCAGAAAATACCCCGCCGTGTACCGGTCCCAGGATGGAATGAAGAGCGTTATGCCGGCCGGAATGGCCGCCATGCTCCTGGCGATGCTGGCCTCGCGGTGATTTACGCAATGCTATACCAAGGAGGCTCCGGCGTCGCCGAAGGCGCACGTTTCGGCGCCCCGATCGGAGTCTTTTCGGTTTGCTCTTTTGTGGTGCACAACTATGTCAACCTGAACATCGGGCTGAAACTGACCTTCCAACAGGCGGTGGCCTACTTCGTCGAATGGTTGTCGCCGGCATAGTGATCGGCCTGATTTACCGCTCCCCGGCCGCGAGGTAAGCTTCGTCCAGAACTTCCACTACGTGCATCACGCGCTGCTTCTTGCCGTGCATCCTCACGCCGGCGCGAAGCTGCAAAATGCAGCCTGGATTTGCGGTGGCGATAATCTCCGCGCCCACCGCGTTCACGGCTTCCATCTTTTCCGCCAGCAGCCGCATCGACATCTCATTTTGGGTGATGTTGTAGATGCCTGCGCTGCCGCAACACAGGTCGGCCCCGCGCATTTCACGCACGGTCAAGCCTGGTACCGCAGCCAGCAGTTTGCGCGGCGCCGTGCGGACGCGTTGGCCGTGCGCCAGGTGGCACGAATCCTGATAGGTGGCCGTGGCCTTGAGAGGGCCCATGTGCGGATTTAATTCGATGGATGCGAGGAACTCCGTCACGTCGCGCACGCGCCCGGAAAAGTCGCGCGCCCCGTCGGTTCCCAGCAGCTCGCCGTATTCCTTCAACGTAGAGCCGCACCCCGCGGCGTTGGTGACGATGGCGTCGAAGGCGCCCTCGGAGAACGCGTCCACGTTGCGCCGCGCCAGTTTTTCGGCCTCATGGCGCAAACCGGAGTGCAGATGCAGCGCGCCGCAGCACCCCTGTTGCGCCGGAACCACGACCTCGCAGCCGTTCTTTTGCAGCACGCGCACCGTGGCCTCATTCAGCCGCGCGAAAGCTATGTTGGCGATGCAGCCCGCTACGAATGCCACCGTATACCGGCGCTGCCCTTCCGGGGGAAAGGTGAGGCCAATCTTGCTGAAGAAGAACGGCGGCTCGGCCGAAGGCGCCAGCTCCACCAGGTCGCCCAGACGCCCCAGCATGTGCATCATTCCCAAGCCCCGCGTCAGCAGTTTGAGGCCGCTGGCTTCGTAAAGATACAGCGCCGCGCCCGCCGCCGAAAGCATGCGCGGCGATTGCAGCAGCCGCTCGAAGACGAAGCTCCGCAGCCTCCGCGCCATGGGTCCGCGCTGAGCTTGCGCCTCGATTACGGCGCGTGCGTCCTCCACCATGCGCCCGTATGGGACCCCGGACGGGCACGCCGATTCGCAACCCCGGCACGCGAGGCACAGACCGATGTGTTCCATGTAGGAATCGGTGATTGGGGCGCCCGCGGCCACCTGCGCCATCTGGTAGATGCGGCCGCGCGGCGAATCCGCCTCCAGGCCCAGTTCGCGATAAGTGGGGCAGGCGTTGAGGCACAGGCCGCAATGCACGCACTTGTCGAGATCGAACTGGCGGGGCCCGGGATTTTCCTTTTCAGATATGGCCATCAAGGTCTTCAGATCCGGCCAAACAACCGGCCGCGGTTCAACACATTCGCCGGGTCGAACAGATTCTTGACCTGACGCATTATTTCAAAGTCGCTGCCCGGCGAAGGCCACAACTCCAGGTTAGACTTCGAAGCCTCGGGTGAGAATTCTATCACAGCCTTCGCCGCGCGCGCTTCGGATTTGCGGCCCCACTTCGCCGTGTCCGCCGCTTCCGCGAAATAGCCATAACAAATACCCGACCCGGCGCGCGCCAGCACCGGTCCATCGAAGGAAGCTATCGTGGCGCCGACTTCTTTAAGCGTACACGATGCGCGCACCACCCCTCCGTTTGGATTCGCCGCGAGGAACCTGGGCGTGAACTCGCGGATGTGCGTCCACAGCGATTCGTGCTGCGCGCCCTCCAGCGCCACGCCTGCGGCCAACGGCGCAAGCTCGTGTTCGCACCGGTTCACCGCGGCCGCATTGCCGCCCACACGGACGGCGAGCAGCCACAATGGATTCCCCACGCTGGCGCCGGCCGAGGGATGCAGCAGATCGAGCGCGGCCGGTTGCAGCGCGCCGTTCAGAATGCGGTTGCGCGCGGCGATGGCGTTCGCCAGCGTTTCGAAGGGCAGCAGAAAACTGCGCTCCACCTCCGGCGCGGGCGTCAACTTGAAGTTGACCGTGGCGATGGCTGCTAATGTGCCAAACGAGCCAATCATGAGCTTGGCCATATCGAGCCCGGCGACGTTCTTCACCACCATGCCGCCGGATTGCACCAGCTTGCCTTCCAGCGTGGCGAACTGCATGCCGATCACCAGGTCGCGCGCGGTCCCATAGAGCCGCCGCCGCGGGCCGCTGCAGTTCGCGGCAATCACGCCGCCCACGGTGGCGCGGCTTGCGAATGGCGGGTCCAGCGGAATCATCTGGCGGTTCGCGGCGAGGATTCGCGTTAGCTCGCTCCAGCGCAGGCCGGCTTCCACGCTGATCGTGAGATCGTTCGGCTCATAGGCGAGCACGCGGGTAAGCTCGGTTGTGAAAATGGCGACGTCCGCCGCTGCCGCCGGGCCGCCCATCAGATGTTTCGATTCCTTGCCGGCGAGCGCAATGGTCCGTTTGTGCGACGCGGCATCGCGCAGCGCCTCGGCCAGTTCGGCGGGTGTTGCGGGATGGACGGCGTCAGCCATTTCTATAGGGTAGTGTATGCGCGGCATAATGATTAAGCTATGGCGACTCTTTATACCGGAACCTCCGGCTTCGCATACCCGGCCTGGAAGCCGGGTTTTTATCCGGCTAAGCTGCCCGGCAAGCAATTCCTCAAGCACTATGCGGAGCGCTTGAATTGCGTCGAGATCAACTACACCTTCCGCCGCCTGCCTTCGGCTTCCACGCTGGCCAGTTGGGTGGAGGCCACGCCCGCGGGCTTCGTCTTCGCCGTGAAAGCGAACCAGCGCATCACGCATATTCTGCGTCTCAAGAACGCCGCCGAAGCCACTGAGCTGTTTCTGCGGATGATCGACCCGCTACGCACGGCGCGCCGCCTGGGCCCCATCCTGTTTCAACTGCCGCCGCAGTTGAAGTGCGACGTAGCCCTGCTGCGCGACTATCTGGCGCTTCTGCCGGCGGGTCTGCGGTATGCGTTTGAGTTCCGGCACGCCTCATGGCTCGCGGAACCGGTGTATGACGAATTGCGCCAGCGGAATATATCCCTGTGCGTGGCAGAGTCGGAAAAGTTGGAAGTGCCGGAAGTGATCACGGCCGATTTTGTGTACTACCGGCTGCGCAAGCCCGATTACACGGAAGCGGACGTCGATGCCTTTGCGGCGCGAGCCGCCGAGCTATTGGCTGCGGGAAAAGACCTGTATCTGATGTTCAAGCACGAGGAAACACCGGACGGAGCGCTACATGCCGAGATGCTGCTGAAGAAGTCCGCCCCCCAGGCTAGCCCCTAGCTCAGCTAAACTACCCCGCCTGGCTCTTCCGCACCCGCTTCTTCGGCTCCGCTCCCACGGGCGCAGCTTCCTCTGCGTGCGACGCGGCGGCTGTGGCCACCTGAGCCGGCTTCTTCTTCTCCGCCAGGCTCTTCTTAAGAGCTTCCATGATGTCGATCACCGGCGCCACATGACTGGCCGGAGTCGCCACCACCTTCTTGCCCTCAATCTTCGCCTCGATCATCTTCTGCAGGTTCTCCCGATACTCGTCGCGATACTTCTGCGGCTCGAACTCCGCCTCGAGCGAACTGATCAGCATCTTCGCCATGTCCAGCTCTTTGTCCTTGACCAGGCTGGTGTCGGTGCGGAACTCTTCCACGTGACGGATCTCGTCGGTGTAATACATGGTGTGCGAGAGAATCCCTTTACTGCCGGGCCGCAGCACGATGATATGCTCGCGGTTGTGCATCGCTACTTTGGCGAGCCCGTAATACTTCGATTCGCGCAGCGCCTGGAACAGCAGGGCGTATGGCTTCTCGCCGCCCTCATCCGGCGCAACGTAGTAAGAGCTTTCGAGATAGATCGGGTCCACCTGGTCGGACTTCACGAATTCCAGGATCTCCATCACCTTGGCGGTCTTCGGAGCCACCTTCTTGATGTCCTCGTCGTCGATTTCGACGTAGTGGTCTTTCTCGTATTCGTACCCCTTCACCAGCTCGCTGCGCGGAACCGGCTTGTCTTCCGCCTGACAAAAGACCACCTGCTTGATGCGCGAGTGATCCTCTTTGTGCAGCAGGTTGAAGCTGATGGTCTCGCTCCGCGCCGCGCTGAATAGACGGATTGGAAATGAAACCAGACCGAAAGTCAGGTGGCCCTTCCACACACTCGATGCCATAAGCACGCTCCTATAGGAACAGACCCGCAAAACCAAGATACTACAAGAGCCGGTGCCCATGCAGTCTGCGTAACTTGAGTTGCAGCGGCGTGTGTGGAAAAGAGCGACGTGGCGCACGCACTACTGCGTGCAGCGTTCACACTCGTGTGAACGCGCTTCGCTTGTCCCAAGGAGGCCGGTCCCACTCTATGCGTAACTACGGATAGCGGCGGCTTCGTCTTCGTGTACCTCGAAGACGGTGTATAGCTTGGTGATCTGCAGCAGATCTTTCACCCGCTTGTTGAGGTTAAGCAGCTTCAACGAGCCGCCGGTATTAGTCACTGTGGTATAGCCGGACACCAGCTCGCCGATCCCCGAGCTATCGATGTAGGTCACGTCGGCAAGATTCAGCAGGATCTTGTTCTGGTTCTTGGCCACCATGTCGCGCAAGGTTTCGCGCAGCGCGCTCGACCCCTCGCCGAGAGTGATTCGGCCCGCCACGTCGATTACGCTCACGTTCCCCACTTGCCGGGTACTCAACTTTACGCTCACTTTAAATATGCCTCCTGGCGATTAGCCGCCGTTTCTACTTTGACTCCACGTGTTTAACTAAAGTTACTTCCGTTCCGCCCGATTCCAAATGGCGGAGCTGCACCTCGTCCATGAACGACCGGATCAGAAAAATACCCCGGCCGGAAGTCCGCAGCAGGTTCTCCGGCGCGAGCGGGTCCGGCAGACCGTCGAAATCGAAGCCCTCACCCTCGTCGGCGATCACTATGGTGAACCGCTCCGGACTGTGCGATAGCGAAAACCGAACTTTCTTATTCGCGTTATACCGGTTTCCGTGAGCGACGGCGTTTACCATCGCCTCCCGCACGGCCATACCGATTCTCATCAAATCGTCTTCATCGAAACCCGCACGGCCGGCCGCGCCTGAAGCCAATTCTTCGGCCTGATCGACGCTGTCGAGCGTCGAATCGAGAAACCGTTCTACGGTCTCAGGTACGTGGCGCGTGTTTTCCCACATAGAACGGCCGCAGGGCCGAGCGAACCGTCAGAATAAAGTACCCGTGTTCCCAAAGTCAAGCGCACCGCCAAAACGAACCATCGCCCAGCGAAGCGCAATCGCCGGATCGGCCGCCGCCGGCCACCCATCTCCATGCCGGCGACCGCCGCCGCCTCTTTTCACTGATCCGCGCTGCACCACGGCCCCGCGCCCACCCGCGCCCACGCCGCCCACGCCGCTCTTGACCCCACCCTTGCCATTCGTTATCCTGTTCACAATCTGCGACCGCGACAATCCCACTAAAATCTCCGTCTGGAGGAATTGATGAGCCCGCAAGAAGCTTTAGACTTTGCGAAGAAGAACGACGCCAAACAGCTCGACCTGAGATTTACCGACATCCCCAGCCTGCAGCACCACGTCTCGTATCCCATCGGCGAATTGGATATCGACAAGTTCGAAGAAGGCTTTGGCATGGACGGGTCGAGCATCCGCGGTTGGGCCGCGATCCACGAGAGCGACATGCTCCTGATTCCCGATCCCAATACCGCCTTCATGGACCCCTTCGCCGAAACTCCCACCATCGTGATGTACGGGGATATCAAAGACCCCATCACCAAGCAGCGGTACGAGCGCGACCCGCGCTGGATCGCTCAGAAGGCCGAGATTTATTTGAAGAACAGCGGCGTGGCCGATACGGCCTACTTCGGCGCCGAAGCCGAGTTCTTCGTGTTCGATAATGTCAGCTTCGATCAGAATCAGCACTCCGGTTTCTACTTCATCGATGCCGAGGAAGGGCGTTGGAATTCCGGCCGCAGGGAGAACAACCTCGGCTACCGCCCGCGCTATAAAGAAGGATATTTCCCGGTTCCGCCCACCGATCATTACCAGGATCTGCGCAGCGAAATGGTGCAGACCATGATCCAGTGCGGCCTGACGGTGGAGTGCCACCATCATGAAGTGGCCACGGGCGGCCAGTGCGAGATCGATCAGCGCTTCGACACGCTGGTGAAATCGGCCGACAACATGATGCTGTACAAATATGTTGTGCGCAACGTCGCCAACCAATATGGCAAGACGGTGACGTTCATGCCGAAGCCCATCTTCGGCGACAACGGCAGCGGCATGCACACGCACCAGAGCCTGTGGAAGGGCGGCAAGCCGCTGTTCGCCGGCGATGGCTACGCGGGGTTGAGCCAGATGGCGCTGCACTATATCGGCGGCCTGCTGAAACACGCGCGCGCGCTTGCGGCCATCATCGCGCCCACCACCAACAGTTACAAGCGCCTGGTGCCGGGCTACGAAGCGCCGGTCAACCTTGCGTATTCGCGGCGCAACCGCTCAGCGGCGTGCCGCATCCCCATGTATTCCGCCAACCCCAAGGCCAAGCGCGTGGAGTTCCGTCCGCCAGATCCGGCGGCGAACCCGTACCTCGCGTTCGCGGCCATGATGATGGCGGGCCTTGACGGCGTGCTCAACAAAATCGACCCCGGCGAGCCGCTCGACAAGGATATCTACGATCTGTCGCCCGAAGAGATGAAGAGCGTGCCCTCCATGCCCGGTTCGCTCGATGAGGCTCTCGATTGCCTCGAGAGCGACCACGCTTTCATGCTGCGCGGCGACGTGTTCACCGAAGAGCTGGTGGAGACCTTCATCGATTACAAGCGCAAGAACGAAGCGGAGGCGGTGCGTCTGCGTCCGCATCCGTACGAGTTCGCCCTGTACTACGACATCTAAACCCCGGCGGATCAAATCGTGGCGCACGCACTCTTGCGTGCAGCGTTCACACTCGTGTGAACGCGCTTCGAATCGGAGGCGTTAACGGAACACGCTATCCAGCCTGCGGACCCGCTTTCCAGCGGGTCCAGCCGGCCGGAGGCCGGCAAGCCGGTTAACACTCGCCTCCCCGCCGCCGTCTTCCCAGCGGAATGCCATCTGCTTGGAAAGATCTCCGCTACGCCGCCCGCGCGTTGCGCCGCAACCCCGGTTTCACTCTCGCAGCGGTCACTGCCATGGCCCTCGGCATCGGGGCCAACACCGCCATCTTCAGCGTGCTGTACGCCGTACTGCTGCGCTCCCTGCCATTCCCCCACGCGGACCGTCTGGCGTTACTGACCGAATCCCGCGCCGATGGCCGCCTGGAAAGAACCGGCGCCCCCTATCCGGACTACGCCGCGTGGTCGTCCCGCACCCACGCCTTTGAAGCGATGGCTGCGTACTGGAACGTCAGCGGCGATGGCGCCGTCTTAGGCGGTTCGGCGGCGGCACTCCACGTGGCGCTCCACGTGGCGCTCCGCGTCCGCTACACCATCGCGACCAACAGCTTTTTCGCCATCTTGGGCGCGCGGCCGGCTATCGGCCGCGGTTTTCTCGATTCCGAACAGCAGCCCGGAGCGGCAAAAGTCTTCCTGGCGAGCAATGCGCTGTGGCATCGAACTCTGGGAGGCGCCGCGGACGCGATAGGCAAACCCTACCGCATCGATGGCGAAGCCTACACGCTGATCGGCGTTCTGCCGGCGGCCTTCGATTTCCCCCGCAACTGCGACCTGTGGCTACCACTCGGAGCGCTCGAGGCGCGCCAACTGACCGATCGCATCTCCCATCCGTTTTGGGCGCTGGGGCGGCTGCGGCCCGGCGTTTCGTTGAGCCGCGCGCATGCCGAGCTGGCCGGCATCGAGCGCCAACTCGCCGAAGCCCATCCCGAAACCGCTGCCCACTGGCGCGTGAACGCCATTCCGCTCTCCGATGAACTGGCCGGCAACATCCGCGCCTCGCTTCTGGTGCTGTTCGGCGCGGCCGTTTTCATGCTCCTCATCGCCTGCGTCAACGTCGCCAACCTCCTGCTGGCGCGATCCGCGGCGCGCGAGCGCGAATTCGCCATCCGCTGCGCCTTGGGCGCCGGCCGAATCCACCTGTTGCGCCAGGCGCTTTCGGAAAGTCTGCTGATCGCCGTTTGCGGCGGGTGCGCCGGCCTGTTGCTTGCGTTCTGCGGCCTGCGCGGCCTCGCGGCCCTATCGTCCAGCAGCGCCTCCGGCAGCCTTCCAACCACCGCCGGCTTCACGCTGAACGCTCCGGCGCTGGCGTTTGCAGCGCTCCTGATGGCCGCAGTCGCCATCGTGATGGGCCTCGCGCCGCTGCTTCAGTCTTCCAACGCGGACACACAAGAGGCGCTCCGCGGCAGAACCGCTGGAGTGCGCGGCCGGCGCACGCGAAGCATCCTCGTGGTGGTGGAAGTATCGCTCACCGTGCTGCTGCTCATCGGCGCCGGATTGATGCTGCGGACCCTGCTCCAGCTTCGCAAGGTCGATCCCGGTTTTCGCACGGACCGCCTGTTGAGCATGAAAGTCACATTGCCCGATACGCGCTACGCCAGCCGCGCCCAGCGCACCGCGTTTCTCGACCGCGCCCTGGATGCCATCCGCACCCTGCCCGGCGTCGATTCCGTCGCCGCCGTCAACCACCTGCCCATGAGCGGCGATCGCGACTGGGGAAGCTTCAACGTTGTGGGTCAGGCGGCGCTCGATTGGGGCCACGCGCCATCCGCCGAGGGCCGCAGCATCAGCGCCAACTATTTCCGCGCCATGGGCATTCCCCTCTTGCAAGGCCGGGACTTCGAACCCGGCGCAGCCGACGCCGCGGGCTCCGTGATCGTCAACCGGGCCTTCGCTCGCGAATATTGGCCCGACCAGAACCCGATCGGCCAGCGCTTGATGAGCCTCGACGAGCAACCGCGCACCCGCGTAGTGGTGGGCGTCGTTGGCGATGTCAAACATTTTGGCCTCGATGCCGCCGCGGACCCCGAAATGTATACCCTCTACGGATGGTGGCGCTCCATGACGTTAGTGGTTCGCTGCGCCGATTCGGCCCCCGATTCCATGGCCTCCGCCGTGCGCCGCCGCATCGCCGCTCTCGATCCCGAAGCGCCTCTCTACGATGTAGCGCTCGCCGAGCAACTGGTCGACCGTTCCACCGCGCCGCGGCGCCTCGACCTGTTGTTGCTCGGCATCTTCGCCGCGCTCGCCCTGCTGCTCGCCGTAGTTGGCATCTACGGGCTGCTGGCCTACGCCGTGGGGCGGCGCACGCGCGAGATCGGCATTCGCCTCGCCTTGGGTGCGCGCCCGGCGGGCATATTGCGCCTGGTGATTGGCGAAGGGATGCGGCTGGTGCTTGGCGGACTTGCGATAGGAACTCTAGCGTCACTAGCCCTGACGCAGCTCATGCAAAGCCTCCTTTACGGCGTAAAGCCCACCGACCCGATGACGTTCGGCGCCGTGGCTATCCTGCTCACCGCAGCGGGCGCACTCGCCTGCTACCTCCCGGCGCGGCGCGCCATGAAGATCGACCCCTTAACCGCGCTACGAGTAGAATAGTTCTGCGCGTGCAAGGCTCTATTCTGCAAATCAATTCCTCCGCCGGCGGTCTGCCGAAACGTGCGATGCTGGCCGGATTCATCTCCGCGCTGGGCCTCGAAGGCGACGGCCACGCGCATCCCACCATTCACGGCGGCCTGCGCAAAGCGATTCTGTTGATCGCATCCGAAATCGTCGACGGCCTGGCTGCTCGCGGTTATCCCGTGTTCTACGGCGCCATGGGCGAGAACCTCACCACGCGCGGCATCGATATCCGCGCCCTGCGCATTGGCGACCGTCTTCGCGCCGGCGCCGCGGTCCTCGAAATCACGGAGCCGCGTGGACCCTGCACGGCGCTCGACGTCTACGGTCCGTCGATCAAAGATGAGATTTACGATCGGCGGGTAAAGCTATTGGACGCCATGTCGCCGCGCTGGGGCATGAGCGGCCTGTACGCCAGCGTAATCGAACCGGGCGCCGTGCAGCCGGGTGGCGCGATTGAGTTGTTCCCGATGCCGTGAGCCATGGCGAACCGCCCTCTGTTCTTGGCCATCGCGGCGCTGGCAATCCTATTCGCGGCGAGCCTGGCGATCTTGTTATTCCTTCCGCCTGTTTTTCAAGTCTGAGTGATGTGTTGACGGCCGTGCGCCGCAGGCCATTGGAGGCGGCGCATGGAAACCGCGCCGAGCCGATATCTCGATAAGCTGTCGCAGGTATGGCATCCCGTCGGCATCGCATTGTGCGCACCGGCGCTGATCGCATTTCGCCACTATGGAGTGATGTCAATAGGATGCGCGACCGAACGCGTCCAGCTTACCTTACCCAGGAGTCATTTTCCGAACATCCGTCTCTATCAATCACAGAGAAATCAATTTTTTGTTTCCTTGCTTATCAGTCACTTAAGGCAATCTACCCCAAGAACCGCTTACCCCAACTGCTAAGTTGAAATCGGGTAGCGTTTCCGCAATCGCTTCGCAAGCACGACAGTTCCCGTTCTGGCTGGCATGGCGCTTCATTTAGGTGATGTCGCCTGGAAGACGACACCCATCCAAACATCATTCGCCCGTCGTGTCCCAAGTTCGGGCCTTCCCTCGGGCTATGTCATCACCAGATCCATCACAGACGCTCCGCTCCCTCAGCCGTTGCCTTTGACTCATCATCTTCAGACTCTATGAAACTCTACGTATTTTCCGCATCTCGCGTCTCCGCGTTGACAGTCACTCACTCCACCTCTACACAAATCCCCCCGAAGAAATCACCTGCCCAAAAATTGGCTTCGTTCCGTCAATTGCGCTCTGCATCAACTCTCATGAATGTCCGCGTTAAGACTCACGCCCTCTACCTTTGCGTAAATCCCCCCGATGGATCTCCGCTTAAAAATTGGCTTCGTTCTTCCATGCTGGCCACATAGCCATGGTGAACTGGAGTAGACTCGAATCATGAAGCCGGCGCAACGCTTAACTGCGATTATCGAACGCGAGGGAGACGTCTTTGCGGCGCTGTGCCCGGAGTTCGATATCGCAAGCCAGGGTGCGTCGATTGAGGGAGCGCGAACCAACCTTGTCGAGGCGCTTACGCTGTTCTTCGAAACTGCCGCCCCATCCGAAGTCGCCCGGCGCTCTCACAGCGAAGTTTTCGTGACTCAGGTTGAGGTCCCGGTTGGGTAGACTTCGAGTTCTTTCGGGCTCGGAGGTTTGTCGGATTCTCGAACAGAACGGATTCGTCGCAGTCCGCCAGCGAGGCAGCCATCGGGTGATGCAAAAGTGTCTCGAGACAACGACGATAACGGTGCCGGTTCCGCTTCACGATCAGACCCCGCGGGCACATTGCTGAGCATCGTTCGGCAGTCGGAACTCCCGAGATCGTTGTTCGAGACTGAATAGAGGCTATCTTTCTGCGGCGCCGGCCTCTGGCTTGGTGACTACGTTTACGCTGCCGCAAGCGCGCATAGAGCAGACAACATCACGGCCGGCCCTAAAACTACTGGAAACGTCTCCCGCCGAAATCGCCAATCACGCCGAAATCATTTTTTTGTTTCCTTGCTTATCAGTCACTTACAGCCACCCACCTCAGAATCCGCTAACCGCCCTGCTAAGTTGGAATCGGATGGCGTTGCATTAGGGGTACCCGGAGGGCCCCGCCAAGACCAAACATCACTCGCCCGCAGTGTCCCAACCTCGGGCATCGACGTCGTCCGGGCTATTCATAGACAGGCCACGACAGACACTCCGCTCCCTCAGCCTTTGCCTTTGACTCATCGTCCTCAGACTCTCATGAACCTCCGCGTATTCTCCAAACCGCCGCGCCTCCACGTTAAGAACCACACTCTCCAGCCTTGCCTAAACCTAAATCCAACGAATCGCCCGCCCCAAAATTGGCTTCGTTCCGTCAATCCAGCCCTACCGCGCCCCCTGCCCCACCACCACCCTGCCCGGCAATTTCCCCGTCATCTTCCCATCCTCAATCACCGCGACCCCGTTCACCAGCACGAACCTCATCCCCTCCGACAACTGGTTCGGCTGCTCAAACGTCGCCAGATCCCGCACGCTCTCCGGATCGAAAACCACCAGGTCCGCCCACATCCCCGCCTTCAAAACGCCGCGATCCGCAATCCGCATCCGCCCTGCCGGCAGCCCCGTAAACTTCCGAATCGCGTCTTCCAGCGTCAGCTTTTTCTCCTCGCGCACGTACTTGCGCAAGATGTGCGGAAACGTCCCATAGGCCCGCGGATGCGGATGCTCCTTGCCCAGCAAGCCCTCTGGCGACGTCCCTTGCGAGTCGTTGCAAATCGAAACCCACGGCTGCTGCAGCGCCAGCGTTACGTCCGGTTCCGCCATCGCAAACATCGCCACTTCGGTGAACGCCTCGTCCTCAATCAGGATGTCGAAAACCGTGTCGATCGGGTCCTTGTTCCACAGCTTGGCGATCTCCGCAATGGTCTTGCCTTGCAACGGCACAAGCTTGGGATTCTGCACCGCGCACAGCAGAATCGCCTCCGGCCCCGGCACTTCCTGCCACTCGTTGTTCCAATCCCCGCCAGGCGTTTCCATCTCCTTCCGGATGCGCGCGCGCATCGCCGGGTCTTTCAGGCGCTCGATCAGCTTGCGGTCGCCGCCATCGTGCGCCCACGGCGGAATCACGGCCGAGAACGAATTGAACCAGGCCGTGTACGCGTATGTATTGGCCGCTACATCGATGCCGGCTTTCCGCGCAGCTTCTATCTTGGCGACAATCTCGGGCATCCGGCCCCAGTTCGATTTGCCCGCCGCTTTCAGGTGCCAGATCTCCACCGGAATCTTCGCTTCGCGCCCAATGCGAAATGCTTCGTCCAACGCGCCCGCAATCCCGTTGCCTTCGTCGCGGATGTGCGACGCGTATATGCCGCCGGCCTTCGCCGCTTCCGTGGCCAGCGCGATCAGCTCTTCCGTCTTGGCGTATGGCGCCGGCGCATACTGCAGCGAAGTGGAAACGCCCATCGCGCCATCGCGCATCTCCTCGCGCACCAGCGCCTTCATGCGCTCCAGTTCGGCGGCGTTGGGCGCGCGATCTTCGTCGCCCAGCACGGCCCGGCGGATCTGCGTCGCGCCGGCGTAAGTCGCCAGGTTGATCCCCATCCCCTGCTTGCGCAGCCGCGCGAAATATTCGCCCAGCGTGCGCCAGGTGGGCTTGACGCCGTAATGTTCGTAAGTGACGCGATCCGCTTTGACGATGGCGTCGTTCAATGGCGCAATCGATCCGCCTTCGCCGGTAATCTCGGTGGTGATGCCTTGAAAGATCTTCGACGGCAGGCGCGGGTCCACCAGAATCGTGAGTTCCGATTGGCCCAGCATATCGATGAAGCCCGGCGCCACCACCATGCCGTGCGCGTCGATGCTGCGCCGCGCGGGCGCGCCTTCCAGATGCCCGATCGCCGCGATCTTTCCCGCGCGAATGCCGACGTCTCCCGCGTACCACGGCGAGCCCGTTCCGTCCACAATATGGCCGTTGCGCACAACCACATCGTAGGGCTGCAGCGCGGCGAAGAAGAAGAGCAGGGGAGCGAGAAGCATACGGGAAGTATATCCCTGCGTCAGGAATTCCGAGGCGCTCTGGGAAGCCTCGCGGCCCGGCAGCCTCGACCGGCTCTGCGACCGTGAGTCTTGCCGCGAGCATCGCCGCTCAACGGCTCCGTCTTCAAACCAGTTCGATAGTTACGCGACGTCCGAGCATCGCCGCCGCTCTCTGCAGGCTCGAAAGCGTAATATCGTTCTTCGGGTCCAGCAATCGGTCAACCTGACTGCGGCTGGTTTTGAGCATCGCCGCCATCCGCGCCTTGGAGATTTTCCTTTTACTCATTTCCTCGGCGAGCTGCCACGCGACCACTTCCTTTACCGCCTGTGCTTGCGCCTCTTCGAAGATGCCTTCCTTTTTGAGGAAATCGTCGATGCTCGAACCCATATGTTTCCTGCTCATCGCTCCAACTCCTTCTGACGCTTTCGCGCCAATGCCAAATCCTCATCCGGCGTCGTCCGCGTTTTCTTGATAAAGCCGTGCAACGCCACCAGGTGGCCGCGGTAAAAGCAGAGCAGCACGCGCGCCGTGCGCTTCGTCACCCATGTCCGTCCGGACTTCCCACAGTCCACCACCCATTGGACGGCACAGGCATGCCCGCAGGCCACTGCCATTGAACCCGCAATAAGTCTTTCCCTATTGCGTGACGCTCGGCTGCCGGTGTTCTTTAAGTGAGCCGGTCCCGCACAGGCTCACCGCCGCATTCCGTGCGAAAGAGTATAGCGATATCTTCTTGGCGGGGGGTTCTTCATGTACCGTATATAGTACATGTACCATTAAACGTACTTTACTGCAGACGTGAAAGCAAGCCGCATCGCCGACCGGAAAGTACACGAAATTCCACTTGCCGAAAACGCCCATCACAGAGGCGTCATTTTTTTGTTTCCTTGTTTATCAGTCATTTACGGCTATCCACCCCCAAATCCGCTCAACCGCCCTGCTAAGGTGAAGTCGGGAAGAGCTTGCGCAAGTACTGAACTTCCCGTAGGCCATTGGCAAGCCGCGCGCGTCACCGATAGGGACGATGTCGGCGCGAAGATCTCCGAACTCCAAACACCCGTCGGAAGAAGATAGCGCTAATCGCTTTACCGGGGGCCTCAGACGGCTAAAGTATCGGGGCGTTCGGTGGGCTCGGCGACGATATCGTCCGCCGTCCATCGGGCTTCGGTCATCGAACATGCGACTCAAATCATTGGGCGGGATCACGCAGCGTGATTCAATTCGTTCCCTACTTGCGCAGCCGCGCGAAATATTCGCCCGGCGTGCGCCACGTTGGCTTGACGCCGTAATGGTCGCAAGTGACGTGCGCCACCACCATGCCGTGCGCGTCGATGCTGCGCCGCGCGGGCGCGCCTTCCAGATGCCCGATCGCCGCGATCTTTCCCGCGCGAATGCCGACGTCTCCCGCGTACCAGGGCGAGCCCGTGCCGTCCACAATGTGGCCGTTGCGCACAACCATGTCGTAGGGCTGCAGCGCGGCGAAGAAGAACAGCAGTGGAGCGAAAAGCATACGGGAAGTAGAGCCCGGCGATATAATTGCAACTGTGGCCTTGATCGCCACCATGAATGCTAATCTCCTCCGGCGTGACTGACCTCACGGAGCCCGTCCAAGCTCTGCTGACCTCGCTTCCCGATCCCGCTTCCGCGATTCGTTTTCTGGGCCGACTGCGCCAGGAATCGCCCGGCGGATTCGCGCGCATTTGCGGCCCCGGCCAGGCCGACGGAGTCGACGGAGCCGCCCTTCGCTGCGCGCTCCACATCTTCTCCTACAGTAACTTCCTCTCGGAAGCCTGCATCAGGAACCCCGAGGCGCTCTGGGAAGCCGCGCGGCCCGGCAGCCTCGACCGGCTCTGCAGCCGCGACGATTATCGGCTCCAGTTGGAGCGGTCTCTCGGCTCTACCACCGCGAGCCATGGCGGACCTTCCGCGCTCGACCTGGCCGGCTTCCGCCGCCGCGCTCTGATCCGCATCGTGCTGCGCGACGTCCTGGGCATGGCCGTGCTGTCCGAAATTACCGAAGAGCTTTCGAATCTCGCCGACGCCATCCTCGACGTTGCGTACCGCCGCATCCGCGACAGTCTGGCCGCGCGCTATGGCGAACCGCGGCTTGCCGATGGACGTCCCGGCGGCTTTTCGGTGATTTCGCTCGGTAAGCTGGGCGGCCAGGAGTTGAATTACAGCTCCGACATCGACCTGATGTTTCTCTACGCCGGCGCCGGCGAAACCGATGGCGCCGAACCGCTCAGCAACAAGGAATTTTATAAGAAAGTCGCCAACCAATATACTGAGCTCCTCTCCACTTACACCGGCGAGGGGCAATGTTACCGCGTCGATCTGCGTCTGCGCCCGGATGGCACGCTGGGCGAAATCTGCAGCTCCGTCGATGGCGCCATCGCTTACTACTTTCAGCGCGCGCGCGATTGGGAAAAGCAGATGCTCATCAAGGCGCGAGTCTCCGCGGGCGATTCCCAGCCGGGCGAGACGCTCCTCGATTTCGTCGAGCCATTAATCTATCAAACCTCGCTCGATTTTCGCGCCGTGGAAGCGGTCTCGGAAACGCGCCAGCGCATCAGTGAGAAGATGGCCGCCAAGCGCGGTCTCCCCACCGGTCTCGATATCAAACTCACGCCCGGCGGCATTCGCGATATCGAATTTCTCACCCAGTGCCTGCAGCGCCTGCATGGCGGGCGCGAGCAGTGGGTGCGTCACGGCGGCACCATGATTTCGCTGCTGCGCTTGCGCGACAAAGGGCTGCTTTCCGGCGCCGAATATGCGCGCCTGGCTACCTCCTACCAGTTCCTGCGCAACCTCGAGCACCGCTTGCAAATCGAAGAAGACCGTCAGACGCACACGCTGCCATCCGATGCCGCGCGTCTGAACCTGCTCGCGCGCAAAATGCCGCTCAGCTCCACCGGCGAGCGCTTCACCGCCCAAACCTTGCAGGACCGTCTCAACGAGCACCTGTCCGCCGTGCGCGAAATCTACGACCGCATCGTCCACGCGCACAAGCCGATTTATTACACCCTCGCGCCGGGGCGCTCTGCAGGCCCGGCCGGTCTCGAAGAGGCCGCCGATGCCATCGCGCCGCCCAGCAACCTGACGCGCTTCCTCGACCAACGCGCGCCCCTGCTGGCGCAAACCGTCGCCGGCTCCGAGCTGTATCGCGGACGCGAGCGCTTCGAGCACTTTCTCGAAAAGGCCTTCGCCAATCCGGATCTGCTCGATCGGCTCAATTCCGATCCCGGCCTGGCGCGCGACGCCATCGATATTTTCGAGCACAGTCCCTATTTCGCCGACGATCTGCTTCGCTATCCAGAGCTGCTCGACGAGATCGGCGAGCCCTTTCAATTGGAAGGCGGCCCTCTCAGCGACGATTCCGCGCTGCGCCGCTTCTACCGCCGCCAGATGCTGCGCATCCAGAGCGGCAGCATTCTGCAATCGGAGCCCATCTTTGCGACCATCAAGAAGACGTCGGTGCTGGCCGATAGCGTCATCGCCGCGGCCTACCGCATCGCCATCAATGAAGCGCCGCCGCCCGCCAGCGCCACTTACCTGCCCGGCAACCAGATGATGGTGGTGGCCCTGGGCCGCCTGGGCATGAGCGAGTTCGATCTGGGCTCCGACGCCGATCTGGTTTTCATCATTCCCGACGCCGATGCCCCCGAGCAGCGCTTCTGGACCGGCGTCGCCGAGCGCATGATCCAGACCCTCAGCTCCTATACCGGCGAAGGCTTGATGTTCGCCATCGATACGCGCCTGCGGCCCAACGGTCGCGAGGGCGAACTGGTGCTGCCCGAAGCCGCGTACAAGACCTACTTCGAGGGCCACGCCGAAGCCTGGGAAGGCATCAGCTACATGAAGGCGCGCGCCATCGCCGGCGACGCCGAGCGCGCCACTGTCTTCCTGCACGAGCTGCAGGATGTGGATTGGCGCCGCTACGGGCAAAGCATGCGCTCGCGCCGCGATCTGACGGAAATGCGCGCGCGCGTCGAGCGCGAACAGGGGCCGCGCAACCCGCTCAAGGCCGGCATGGGCGGCTACTACGATATCGATTTCGCGCTGATGTATCTGCGGCTCAAGGGCGCCGGCATCTTCTATAAGGTGCTCAACACGCCCGAGCGCATCGACGTCATCGAAAAAATGGGGCACCTCGACCGCGAGGACGCCGATTTTCTGCGCGAGGCCGCCACCTTCTACCGCGCCATCGATCACGGGCAGCGCATTCTCACCGGTCACGCCGAGGGCAGTCTGCCCACATCGCAAGCGCAGCTCGATACGCTGACGAATCTGGTCAAGCGTTGGACGCCGGAGCACCTGCACCATCAGCGCATTGACGCCGCGCTGCATGAGATTCGCCGGCGCACGCGCGCATTCTTCGAGCGCACCTTCGGACGGCCATGAGGGCTTGGCGATTCGCCGCCGCGCTGCTGCTGGTGGCGGCGGTGATGGCGGTTTACCACTGGGCGCTTGCGGTCAACGCCGTTACGGCCGCGCTCACGCTGCTGCTGGCGATTCTGTTTATCTCCACATTGTGGGGCTTGGCGGAGGCGACGGCGGCATCCATCGCCGCCGTGCTGGGGTTCAATTACTTCTTTCTGGAGCCCATCGGGACGTTCCGTATTCAAGATTCCCAGAACATCGTGGCCTTCGTGGCGTTCCTGATCACCGCGGTCACCACCAGCCAGCTTTCCGCGTATGCGCGCCGCCGCACCGCCGAAGCCGAAGCCCGGCGTCTGGAGATGGAGCGCCTGTATGCGCTGGTGCAGACCATGATGCTGCGCGACAGCGCGCGCAACACCGCCAGTGAATTCGTGCAGGATGTTATGCAGGCGTTCGGCTGCTCTGCCGCCGCATTCTACTATCGGCGGAGCGGCGAGGTGTTCCGCTCCGGTCCTCTGGGCGCCTCCAGAAGCCGCGCCGGAAGCGACGTCGTGAGCGACGACGCAAGCGACGACGTGAGCGACGGCGCCCTGCGCGCGGCCGCGGAAGCCTCGGATATCTCCGTGGATCGCGAACACGGCATCGCCATCGCTCCCGTGCGCCTCGGCCTCCGCTCGTTAGGCAGCATGGCGCTCATGGGCGCCCCGCATAGCGCGCTGCCTTCGGAACAGACTCTGCGAGCCATCGGAAACCTGGCCGCCATCGCCATCGAGAGGGCGCGGGCGTTCGACGAGGCCAGCCGCTCCGAATCGGCGCGCCAGAGCGAAGCGTTGAAAACGGCGCTGCTCGATTCGCTGGCGCACGATATCAAAACCCCGCTGACGTCCATCAAAGCGGCCGTGACCAGCCTTCTGGGGGGCGCGGAGCCGAACCAGCGCGAATTGCTCACCATCATCGACGAAGAAGCCGACCGCTTGAACCGCCTGGCCGCCGAAGTGGTGGCCATGGCGCGGATTGAGGCCGGCAAGCTGCACCTCGAAAAGCGGCCGGTAGCCGCCTCCGAGATCGTTTCGAATGCGCTCAACACGCTGCCCGCGGACGCGCGCCCGGTGACGGTGAACGTCGCTGCCGAGCTGCCCCTGGTAGATGCCGACCCCGAGTTTGCCGCCCAGGCGGTGAAGCAGTTGGTCGAAAATGCGCTAAAGTATTCTCCTGCCGGGTCGCCGGTGGTGGTCTCGGCGGAGCGAAGGGATGCGAGAATCGTGATCGGCGTTGCCGATAGGGGGCCCGGCATCGAAGAGAATGAGCGGGCGCGCATCTTCGACAAGTTTTTTCGCGGCCGCCGGCATCGCTTCGATACCAAAGGAACAGGCATGGGGTTGGCCATCGCCAAGGGCATTGTAGAAGCGCACGGCGGGCGCATCTGGGTGGAGAGCGAGCCCGGGCAAGGCTCGGTTTTCTACTTCGCGCTGCCGGCGATAGGAGGTCGTGAAAATTGAGCGCGGGAAAGATCCTGGTGGTGGACGACGATCCGCAGATCCGTCGTGTCATGAAGGCCACCCTGGTGGGGCACGGTTACGAAGTGACCGAAGCGCGC
Source organism: Bryobacteraceae bacterium (assembly GCA_049522755.1). GTDB lineage: Bacteria > Acidobacteriota > Terriglobia > Bryobacterales > Bryobacteraceae > PALSA-243. Next base: position 21,578 of record JBEKNN010000061.1, read on the forward strand.
ACCGGCGAAGAGGCTCTGGAAGGCATCTCCGCCGAGATGCCGAATCTGGTGCTGCTGGATATGAACATGCCCGGGATCGGCGGCCTGGAAACCTGCCGCGCAATTCGCACAGGCTCCGATATTCCAGTGATCATTCTTTCGGTACGCAACACCGAGAAAGACAAAGTGGCTGCCCTGGATGCCGGCGCCGACGACTACGTCACCAAGCCCTTTGGTATTGAGGAACTGCTGGCCCGCATCCGCGCGGCGCTGCGTCGTTCACCCTCATCGCCCGAAGGCGCGCCGCGCACGTTTGCGTCGGGAGATTTCGAGATCGATTTCGAGACGCGCCACGTGCGCGCACAGGGCAGGGACGTGCGGCTGACGCCCAAGGAATTCGATCTGCTGCGTTATCTGGTAATGCACGCAGGCAAGCCGGTGCCGCACCGCGAGCTGCTGCAAGCCGTGTGGGGCCCCGACTACGGCGATGAACCCGAATACCTGCGCGTGTTTGTCAATCAGGTGCGGAAGAAGATCGAGGCTAATCCCAGCAAGCCCAGGTATATCGTGACGGAGCCGTGGGTAGGGTATAGGTTCGTAGCGGATTTGTAATTCATCGATCGGCGCGGCCGCAATCGCGTCCGCTGCGCGCCGCGTGCGAACCGATCTCCCGGCCTCCGAATCGCCGGCACGACGTTGTCTGTGGCACGGCGTTGTCTTGTATAAATTACATCGCATCGTATAAACTACGCTTGAAAGGACTGTGACGTATGGCCTCTGTAATGTCAACGCCCACAGAAAGCCAAGTCGCTATTTCGGCGACCAGGCTTCTGATCGATAATCGCTGGATGGAAAGCGAATCCGGCAAAACCTTCGCAACCGTCAATCCCTCCACGGGTGAGGATATTTGCCAGGTTGCCGAAGCCGATGCTGCCGACGTGGAGAAAGCCGTCAAAGCGGCCCGCGCCGCATTCGAGCACGGACCCTGGCGGAAAACGCTCGCATCGGAGCGGGGGCGTCTGATCCACCGTCTCGCCGACCTGATCGAACAGAATGCCGACGAGCTTGCCCGCCTGGAATCCCTCGACAACGGCAAACCCGTTTCCGTTGCGAAAGCGGTGGACGTTGCGGCGACGGTCGCCTGCTACCGTTATTTCGCGGGATGGGCCGACAAGATTCAAGGCAAGACGATCCCCATCGACGGCGACTACTTCTGCTACACCCGGCTTGAGCCCGTCGGCGTGGTCGGGCAAATCATTCCCTGGAATTTCCCCATGCTGATGCAGGCATGGAAACTCGCACCCGCGCTGGCCACCGGAAACACAGTCGTGATGAAGCCGGCCGAGCAAACGCCTCTGTCCGCGCTGCGCATTGGAGAGCTGATCGTGGAAGCGGGATTTCCGCCGGGAGTGGTCAACATCCTGCCTGGGTTTGGCCCCACCGCCGGGGCCGCCATTGCAAGTCACATGGACGTGGATAAGGTGGCATTCACCGGCTCCACCGAGGTCGGGCATCTGATCATGGAAGCTGCCGCGAAATCCAATCTGAAGCGCGTCACTCTGGAGCTGGGCGGAAAAAGTCCCAACATCGTATTCGCGGACACTGACCTCGATGAAGCGGTCGAGGGCGCTCACTTCGGTCTCTTCTTCAATCATGGCCAATGCTGTTGCGCCGGATCGAGAGTGTTCGTGGAAGAGAAGATCTACGATCGGTTCGTAGAGAAGAGCGGCGCGCGCGCCAGGAGCCGCACGGTTGGCGATCCCTTCGATCCGAAGACGGAGCAGGGCCCGCAGGTCGATCAATCGCAGTTCGACAAAGTCATGGGCTATATCGACTCGGGGCGGAGCGAGGGCGCCAGGCTTGTGTGCGGCGGCGGCCGCGTAGGCGAACGGGGTTACTTCATCCAGCCGACCGTGTTCGCGGACGTTCAGGACGACATGAAGATCGCCAAGGAGGAAATCTTCGGACCGGTGATGAGCGTCATTCCCTTCAAGAATCTCGACGAGGTGATAACACGGGCAAACCGCACCACCTACGGATTGGCTGCGGCGGTTTGGACCCGCGACATCACCAAGGCGCACGCGATCGCGAACGGCGTGCGGGCCGGCACGGTGTGGGTGAACTGCTACAACGTTCTGGACCCCAGGGCGCCGTTCGGCGGGTTCAAGCAGTCCGGGATTGGACGCGAGCTGGGCGAATACGGATTGCAGCAATACACCGAGGTGAAGACGGTCATCGTCAAACTCTAAGTCCCTGTGTGGGGCAGGCTGGCAGCCTCCAATCGGCCGCAGCCTGCCCAATCTCAAGGTCCCTTACATTGCCTCGACTGCACAAGTCAGTCGTAGCGCAGACCCCCTGGTCTGCGCGGGTCCCCCTGGACCCGCCCTTCACTCTCGTGCAAAGTAACGACACAGTAAGTGACATTGGCTTGCCAGCCACCGCAACTCTCAGCCAAAGGTGAACGCGAATACCTGTGCTCCCGGATCCAGAAACTCAATCTCAAAAGTGCGATCCTCAATCGCGCTCTTCTGGCGGATCAGCTGGTACAGGCGTTGCTCGGTGATCCTCCCGTTTCCTTGCGCGTCGGTATCCACTCCGTGATTCACTCCCGGCGCTTGGCCGTCGACTGTCACCCGGAATCGGACCGGTTTTCCATTGGATACGGGCCCCAGCACCAGGTGCACATCTCGCGCGTGGAAACGGTAGACGATCCTGCCCGGCGCAGAGTCCAGACTCGCAACCTGGGCTCGGTCCGTCCAAGTACCGGAGAATCCCCATTGGTTGAGTTCCAGATGCTCCGGGACGGAATAAAGGTGAGGCGCGTCATGACTTAGTCCACCAGCAGACATAAAGCTATCCGCCCGGTCGTAACCGGCATAAGTCTCGGGCGACTCAACATCGGCATCTGGAGCAGCCTCCGCACCGGTTCCTGCGATGTTGACTAACTCGCCGCCTGGCGGCTGTCCGTTGCGCTCCTTTAGCAGTTCCTGGATCTGACGCTCCGATTCGTCATACTTACCCTCTCCGAAGTGGTGATAACGAATCTTACCGAAGCTATCTACCAGATAGTCCGCAGGCCAGTATGAGTTGCTGAATGCCTTCCAGATTTTGTAGTCGTTGTCGAGCGCCACCGGATAGGTGACGTTCAACTCGCGTACGGCCCGCCGCACATTGTCCGGATCCTTCTCAAACGCAAACTCTGGCGTATGCACTCCGATGATTACCAGGCCGCTGTCCGTATACTTCTCCGCCCATGCTCGAATGTAGGGTAAGGTACGTAGGCAATTGATGCAGGAGTAAGTCCAAAAATCGACCAGCACTACCTTGCCCTTCAGCTCATTCCGATTCAATGGCGGCGAATTGACCCACGCGACGGCGCCGGAGAGATCCGGCAGCGTCTGTGGTCCGTTGGCGCCGCCCGATGCCGTGGAGGACATCATCATCATGCTCGGATTGTTGGGCTGACTGTTGGATTGAGCATTGGGCTGAAAGCGGTCGACAAGGGTTTGCTCAATCCCGGATGTGCTGGCGAGCGAGAGTTGCGTCAAGAGGCCGCGGTCCAGCCCAAAGGCGATCGCCGCAACGCCCGCCAGGACCGCAACGCCCAGGATGCTGCGTATCCAGACTTCCGCCCGCAATGAGCGCTTGAGCGCTGCGAACACCCGTCCACCCGCCAGCAAAGCCACCGTCAGCGAGGTTGCGGCGCCGGCGCTGTAAGCCAGCAGAAGAAAGACCGTGCGCGCGCTCGCGCCTTCCAGGGCGGCTCCGGTCAACACAAGGCCGAGGATGGGCCCGGCGCATGGAGCCCAAAGCAGCCCGGTAGCAACGCCGAGCAGAAAGGACCGGGACGTGCCAGGGCTGGAATCGGAATTTGACGAACGCGCGAGGCGGCTGCCCATTTGAACGAACGGCCGCGAGATCCGCTCGGCTAATGCCGGCCAAAGGAGTGTCAGGCCGAAGACGGCCAGCACAATAAGGGCAGCCGCGCGGCCGTATTGATTGGCGCGCACGATCCATCCGCCGCCGGCCGTAGCAACCGCGGCAAAGGCCGTGAACGTGAGAGCCATGCCGGCCAACAGTGGAAGCCCGCTCTGTCGAAAAGGCCGGTCGGCCCGGGCAAACACGAACGGGAGGACCGGCAGAATGCACGGGCTGATAATTGTAAACATTCCGCCCAGAAACGCCAGCACAAGCAGTATCATGGCCTTGTCGTTAATAGCATACGATGTCTCGTATCGCTGCATAGGTGGCAGGATGATACTATTGGTGCTGTGGCTCGCCGGGTAGAGTTTGCGAATGTTAACCGGACCTAGCCAAAACGTCGCGCTAACCGAAACACGGCGCCAGCCCACACACAAAGGAGTGACATCTATGCCGAGACCGAGTATCCATCTTACTAGCATCCTTTTTAGGGCTGGCTTGGCCGGCCTGATTGCCAGCTTCGCGCTAAGCGCGGCGCACCTGCCGGATCCCGCGACGGATGAAAACCGATCGGAGAAGAAGTCCGAAACCACAGTCTTCGCCGGCGGATGTTTCTGGGGCGTCGAAGCGGTCTTTGACGCCGTAAAAGGAGTGTCCACGGCGGTGTCGGGATATGCGGGCGGAAGCAAGGCAAACGCGCACTATGAGATTGTGAGCACCGGTACGACGGGCCACGCGGAATCCGTTCAGATCACTTACGATCCGTCGCAGATTTCCTTCGGCCAACTTCTGAAAGTCTACTTTTCGGTGGCTCACGATCCGACGGAGTTGAATCGGCAAGGCCCTGATGAAGGGACCCAATACCGATCCGAAATCTTTTACGCGAACGACGAGCAAAAGCGCATCGCCGAGGCGTACATTCAACAGTTGAATGCGGCCAAGGTATTCCGATCGCCCATCGTCACGAAGGTCGCTCCGCTGCAGGCCTTTTATCCGGCGGAAGATTACCATCAGCATTTCGTTGCGCGGAATCCTCACCAACCTTACGTCGCCCAAAACGATGTGCCCAAGTTGGCAAGACTGCATGAAGAGTTACCGGAGCTCGTGAAAGGGGGGAAGCAGTGACCATTTTCAATTCACTTGAATTGCAGCGGCGGTTGTTTCTAAAGCTGGTTGGCGGCAGCTTTTCCGCCGCGGCGATCCTCACGCCCACAGCCGCCTTTGCGGCGGATAAGAAACGCCTGGTACGTATCGTCGAGTTTGATCCGTCCGGCGCCCGGACGGGAGTTATCGAGGTAGAGAAGATTGAAAAGCCTCTGACTGAATGGAAGAAACAATTGACGGCGGAGCAATTCGAAGTGACGCGCCAGGCCGGTACCGAGCGGCCTTTCACGGGCAAATACGCCAACAACCACGCGGACGGGTTATACTCCTGCATCTGCTGCAATACGATTCTCTTCGATTCCAAAACCAAGTTCGAATCCGGCACCGGCTGGCCCAGTTTCTGGCAGCCCATCGCGAAGGAGAATGTCTCGTCCCGCAGCGACAACTCGCTTGGCATGCAAAGAGACGAAGTGCTCTGCGCCCGCTGCGATGCCCATCTGGGGCATGTCTTTGACGATGGTCCGCCGCCGACTCACTTGCGCTATTGCATGAACTCCGCCTCTTTGAACTTCGTCCCCCGGGGCAAGCAGCAGTCTTCTTCAAGGTAGGCCCAGGTTCGCAAAGCGCGTTCGGCGTCTGGACGGCCGCCTCAAATTCCCGCAGCCGTAATCGCCTTGCGCAGCGCCTCAGCCGCCGCTTCCGCCGCATTGTCCGGCGACATGCGCCGCACCGCATCGTTGAACGGCTCCGCGCGCACAGGCCCGGCAAAGCCGATGCGCTTCAGCGATTGCAGAAACGTTGTCACGTCGATGACTCCGGTAGCCGCCGGTAATTCGCGCTTGCCATCCACCATCTGGTCTTTGGCGACTCCCGCCGGAGCATCGTTCAGGTCCACCGAAACCACATCCTTCGCGCGCAGAGCCAGAATATCCGCGCCGCCATCGCCCGCGTGATACCAATGCCAGCTATCCAGCACCAGTCCCACATTGTCCTGGCCGATTTCCGCAATCAACTCGCGCATCTCCGCCATGGTGTGGATGAACGGGTACCGCTGCGATGCCCAGGCGGTCTTCGGCGCCACGTATTCGATGCCGATCCGCACGCCAGCGTCATCCAGCACGCGCACCATTTTGCGGAACCGCGCCGCGTGTAATTTGAAATTGGCCAGATACGCCAGCTCGTTGCTGCTCGGCTTCACCCAAGTGGTCACGCTATGCACGCCCGCGCGCCCGAGGCCGCGCGCGTATCCGGGAAGGTCCGCCATCCCAGCCGAGAACGTCTCTTCGTCGCGGCGGAATTCCACCGGCAGCCCCGCCATCGCCCAGCCGATCTTCTTGGCCGCCATGCCGCCCAGCAAGTCCTGCAGTTCGCCATCGGACACGCCGCCCAGATACTTTCCGTCCGCGTCCACCACATCGAACCCGTGCTTCGCCGCCAGGTCGACCGCCTGCCGCTGCGATGCCTGAATGCCCAGCGCGCCGCAGCTCAGATGCATTTGCATCGCGCGCCCCGCCGCGCGAGTCTGCCCGGCAAGCGCCATTGCCGCCAGTAGGGAGCGCCGAGATAGATTCATAGGTTCGCCGTGTTTGCCCGACGAGTTACTCAACTATTCCATTTTACGGCTTTGAACCCACTCGAATCTGGAAGGGATTCCGCGGCCTCTTTTCGAAGCCGACGATTCTCGCGGCCCGTCAAGTCAGGGCCGGTCGGTCATTCCGCGCTGACCGGCGGTTTCAGTCAGGGACCCCGGTAGCTATGTGCGCGGCCGGCGGGATGCGCGGGTGTTGTCCAATAAGAGGTGTGGAACGGGAGAGCGAACTCGGGCGGATTGACCGCATCCGCCGCCTGGCGGGCGCGCCGCGCGGCTCTGGCGTGGTGTTGGGCATCGGTGACGATTGCGCCATCTTTCGCCAGCGCGGCGCAACGGAAGATCTCGTGTTCACTACCGACATGCTGGTGGAAGATATCCACTTCCGGCGCGAGACGCATCGGCCGGAAGATGCCGGCTGGAAGGCGCTGGCGCGCGGATTAAGCGATATCGCCGCTATGGGCGCCACGCCGCGATTCTGTCTTGTCTCGCTGGCCCTTGCGGCCTGGGCCGATGCCGGCTGGGTGGATGGTTTCTATCGCGGCCTGTTGCGGCTGGCGCGGCGCGAAAAGACGGCGCTGGCCGGAGGCGATTTGGGGCGCGCCGCCAAGGTGATGTGCGACATTGTGGTCTGCGGATCGGTCCCGCGCGGGCGGGCTCTTCGCCGAGCCGGCGCGCACGCGGGCGATGGCATCTACGTTAGCGGCGCATTGGGCGGCTCGGCGCTGGGCTTAAGCCAACTGGGCCTAGAGATGGGCGCGGGCAAAGCGCGGCAGCGGCACTTGAAGCCGGAGCCGCGCATCGCGCTGGGGCGCTTTCTGCGCGAGAAGGTGCGCGCCACGGCCGCGATGGACCTCAGCGACGGGTTGTCGCTGGACCTGCGGCGGCTTGGTCTCGAATCCGGCTTGAATGCGGTCATCGAGGCGCCGCCGGTCTTTCCGGGCGCGTCGCTCGAACAAGCGCTCGATGGCGGCGAAGATTACGAACTGCTGTTCACGGTGGGCGCGCGGGCGCGGGTCCCCGGCAGCTTCGAAGGACTTCCGCTGACCCGAATTGGTACGATGCGTAAGGGCCGGCCGGGTGCGGTGTTTCTCGAAGGGGCGTGGCTTCCGCCGCTCGGCTACGACCATTTTCGAAAACCATGAATCTACCCGACGCAGAGCCGGTACTCGACCTGATTGAAGCATTTCGCCGGTCCAAGACTATGTTCGCGGCGCTCTCGATGGGCGTCTTCGACCGACTCCACGAGAGTCCCGCTACCGCGGACGCGGTGGCGGTTCACCTGAACGCTCAACCGGACGCGACGGGGCGGCTGCTGGACGCCTGCGCCGCGCTGGGCCTGCTGCGCAAAGAGGATGGCGTCTACTCGAACGCTCCGATGGCGGCGACATACCTGGTGACCAGCAGCCCGCATTCGCTCTACGGCTACATCCGCTATTCCGACGAGGCCCTTTACCCCATGTGGGGCAACCTGGCCGGCGCCGTGCGCGAAGGGGCGCCGCGCTGGATGCAGACATTTGGCCTGGATGGCCCGATCTTTTCCAGCTTCTTCCGCACCGAGCAGGCGATGCGCGATTTCGCGCGCGGCATGCACGGCTTCGGCATGCTCACGTCGCCGAAAGTGGCCGCCGCGTTCGAACTGGGCCGCTTTCATCGAATGGCGGACCTGGGGGGCGCTACCGGCCATTTGGCGATCGCCGCCTGCGAGATGTATCCGCAGCTGCACGGCGCAATCTTCGACTTGCCGCAGGTGGCTGAACTGGCGCGCGAACAGGTGGAGCTTTCGCCGGCGCGCGAGCGCATCCAGATTGTGGCCGGCGATTTCTTCGAAGACCAGCTTCCCGAAGCCGACCTCTATGCGCTGGGGCGAATTCTGCACGATTGGCCGGACGATAAGATCGGGCTGCTGCTGCGCAAGATTCTGTCGCGGCTTCCATCGGGAGGCGCTTTGCTGATTGCCGAGAAGCTGTTGAACGAGGATGGCGTGGGACCGGTTGCCGCCAATATGCAGTCGCTCAACATGCTGGTGGTGACGGAAGGGATGGAGCGCAGCTTGAGCCAGTATGAGCGGCTGCTGCGCGACGCGGGCTTTGCGGATGTGGAAGGGCGGCGAACCGGGACGCCCCTCGATGCGATCCTTGCGGTCAAGGGCTGAGTAAGCCGAGCGCGCGGTTGGCAGGCGAAAGCGCCTGCCCCACAATTGGCGCGGCTGCTACTTACTGCCAGCCGCCGCCGAGCGCTTTGTAGAGCTGCACTACGCTCAGTAGCTCGCTCAGGCGGACCTGCGCCAGCGCGAGCTGGGCTTGGAATAAGTCGCGGTCGGCGTCGAGCGCGTTGAGCTGTGTGTCAACGCCACCGCGATATCGAAGGTAGGCGAGCCGTTTCCGGTCCTCGAGAGCGGTAACAAGTTTCTCTTGCTCCACCCGGCTTTCGCGGGTTCGCTGGTGCGCGATCAAGGCATTCGAAACATCGCCGAATGCAGTCTGAATGGACTTCTGATACTCGACCAGCGCGCTATCGCGCTCGGCTTCGGCGAGTTTGACGTTGGACTTGAGGCGGCCCGCGGTGAAGATGGGCTGTGTAACTTGGGGAACAAAGCTCCACGCGCTGTTCGGTCCGGAAAAGAGACTCGATAGTTGAGTGCTTTGGCCTCCCAGAAACCCGCTGAGACTCAGTACGGGGAAATAAGCGGCCTTGGCGACGCCGATGTTGGCGTTGGCGGCGATGAGCGCCTGCTCGGCGGCCCGAATGTCGGGGCGGCGCTCGAGCAAGGACGACGGCAGGCCGGCGGGAACTTCGGGAGGCATTTCCTGCTCCATGAACTTGCGTCCGCGGACGACGGTGTCGGGATTTTTGCCGAGCAGCAAACTGATCTGATTTTCGGTCTGCTCATCCTGCTCCTGCAGAGTTGGAATGCTTTGGGCCGCGCTCTCGACCAGTTCTTCGGCCTGGCGAAGATCGAGCAGCGTAGCTACGCCGCCGCCCTGCCGCTCTTGCACCAGGACCAGCGAATCACGCCGCGATTTTAGGGTTGCCTGCGATATCTCCAGTTCGTAGTCGTACTGCAGCAGGCTGAAATAGTTGCCGGCAACATCGCTCACCAGAGTACTGACCACGGCCTTGCGATTCTCTTCCGCGTTCAAGAGACTGGCGCGCGCGGCTTCCGTGGACCGGCGAAGGCGGCCCCAGAGATCCACTTCAAACGAGAGTAGATTGAGCGACGCCTCGCCCCAGTTGCGATTCTGATTGGGGAGAAACGAGACCGGGAGAGGCGTCTGGCCGTCGCGGGAGAGACGCTGAATTTCCGGACCGCCGCTAGCGTTCACTTGCGGAAGCTGGTTCGAGTGGACGATCCCAAGATTGGCGCGCGCCTGGTCGACGCGCGCTACCGCGTCGCGCAGATCGTAATTCTGTTCGAGCGCGGTGCGTATCAGCTCTTGCAGCTTTTCGTCTTTGAATACCTCGAACCATTTGAGGTCGGCCAGCGAAGCTGCCTGAGGAGCCGGCAATGGCTCCGGGGCGCGAAAGGTTTGAGGCGTGGCCACATTGGGCCGCACATAGTTTGGTCCCACCGTGCAACCAGTCAATAGACCGGCAGCGACTGTCACTGCCATCAACGGGTATCTCATGTCAGTCTCCCTCAGCCATGGCCGGCGTCAGACCGGGCTCGGGACTCTTGGCGCCGGATAACTTCTCGACAACATAGAAAATTGCGGGAATCAGGAAGATGCCGATGGCGCTGGCGGCAAGCATTCCGCCGATTACGGTAGTGCCCATGATCTGGCGGCCTACCGCGCCCGCGCCCGAGGCGGTCCACAACGGCAGGCAACCCAGAATGAACGCGAACGAGGTCATGAGGATGGGGCGCAGACGGATGCGGGCGCCTTCGAGCGCGGCTTCGGCGAGACCCATGCCGCCTTCGAACTTGTCTTTGGCGAACTCCACGATAAGGATCGCGTTCTTGGCGGCCAGGCCGATCAGCATCACTAAGCCGATCTGCGAGTAGACGTCAGTCTCAATCTGAATCATGTACTGGGGCAGGTAGAGACTCATTATCCAGCGCCGCAGCCACAAGACTGAAAACGCGCCGAAGATCGCAACCGGCGTGCTGAGCAAGACGCTGAAGGGCAGCGTCCAACTCTCATACAAGGCGGCGAGAATCAGGAAGACGAACAGCAGAGAGAACGAGAAGATGACCCATGTGGGCAGACCCTCCTGAGCTTTTTTCTCCTGAAAAGACATGCCCATGTAGTCATACCCCATCTCGCGCGGCATGGTTTGATCGAAGGTCTCTTCGAGCGCCTTCATAGCCTGCTGCGAACTGTAGCCCGGAGCGGCGCCGCCGATGATCTGGGCCGAGCGGTATAGGTTGTAGCGCATGGTGAACTCAGGGCCGGGGCGCGATTCGAACTTAGTGAGCGCAGACAGGGGCACCATGGCGCCCTGCGCATTGCGGACGTAGAATTGGCCCACGGCATCCAGGTTTTTGCGATACTCGGCTTCGGCCTCGACATAGACCTGCCACTGGCGGCCGAAGCTATTGAAGTAGTTCACGAACAATCCGCCCATGTAGGCCTGAATGGTGCGATAGAGGTCGGGCAGAGCGACGCCCTCTTTAAGGGCCTTTTCGCGATCGACGGCGAGATACTCCTGCGGCACGCTGGGCAGGAAGGTGCTGATGATGCCCGGCGCGATCTCCGGCCGCTTGGATGCGGCGGCCATAAACTTCTGCACATTGTCCGCCAGGAACTGCACATCTTTACCGGCGCGGTCTTCCAGCACGAAGGTGAATCCGCCGGAGGTGCCGACCCCGGGAATTGCGGGCGGCGGGAAGCTCACGGCGAACCCATCGGGGAGAGTCGAAAGCTGCTGGTTGACGTGCTGTACGATCTCGTTATATTGCGTCTGCCGGCTGTGCCGGTCTTTCCAATCGTCGAGAGTCACGAAGAACAGACCGGTGTAACTGGTACTTACAAAACTTAGAAGGCTGAAGCCGGCGACCCGCGTCACGTACTTGATGCCGGGCGTATGGAGCAGGGTCTGTTCCACCTTGGCGGCGGCCGCCTCAGTCCGCTCAAGCGACGACGCGTTGGGCAGTTGCAAGTGCATGAACATGTAGCCTTGATCTTCACCCGGCAGGAAGCTGGTTGGCAGTCGCGAGCTGAAGAATGCCGCGCCCGCGCCGGCTACCAACAGGATGGCGAAGGCGAAGGCGCTCTTGCGGAGCAGGGCGCCGGACCAGCGCAAATATCCGTTGGTGGCGCGAGTAAAAACGCGGTTGAACCCGTCAAAGAAACGGCGCAACAGACCGCGGCTTTCTTTTTTCGGCTTGAGCAGCAAGGCGGAAAGCGCGGGGCTGAGAGTGAGTGCATTGAACGCCGACAGGATCACGGCAACCGCGATGGTCACGGCGAACTGCTGATACAAGCGTCCGGTGATGCCTGGAATGAAAACCGTGGGCACGAAGACCGCGGAAAGCACGAGCGCAATTCCGATGACTGGACCGGAGATCTCTTCCATGGCTTTCAACGCCGCGGATTTTGGATCCATGCCCTCTTCCATGTGGCGCTCCACCGCTTCTACGACGACGATGGCGTCGTCAACTACCAGTCCGATGGCCAGCACCAGGCCGAACAGGGACAGAGTGTTGATGGTGAATCCAAAAACCGGGAACAGCATGAAGGTACCAATCAACGACACTGGCACCGCGAGCAAGGGAATAAGTGTAGCGCGCCAGCCTTGCAGGAAGAGATAGACGACCACAGTGACCAGACCTATGGCAATCAAGATTGTCACTACGATGTCATGGATGCCCTCAGTGACCGACTCCGTAGTATCGAGAGAGACTACATAATCGATGTCCTGAGGGAAGCGCTTCTTAGCTTCTTCCATCAGCTTGCGGACTCCCTTGGCGGCATCCACGGCATTGGTTCCAGGGAGCTGATAGACGGCGATAATCGCGCCCGGCTTTCCGTTGATACGGCCGGTAAGCGTGTAATCGTTCGCGCCGAGCTCAATGCGCGCTACGTCGCGGACGCGTACGATTCCACCGTCGGGCAGCTCGCGAACGATGATACTGCCGAATTCTTCGGGCGAAGTAAGACGGCCTTGAGCGCGCACTGAGTAAGTGTATTCCTGACCCTTGGGAGTGGGTGAGCCGCCTACCTGACCGGCGGGGTTCACAGTGTTCTGAGCCTGAATCGCCGAGACTACGTCAGTGACTGTGATGCCCAGCTTGGCAAGCT